>JASHVV010000160.1 GCA_030044385.1 Gammaproteobacteria bacterium | reverse complement strand
ATGTGGTTCGCGTCCAGCCCGGAGGCGGTGTTGGTCACCAGCGTTCCCAGCGGGTGCTCGCGCACGATGCGGCGCAGCTCCTCGATGCGCGTTTCGGCAAAGTGCTGGGGCAGATACACGCCGACTCCTACGCGAGCGCCCGCTCGAGCAGCACGAGCTGCCGTGCCCAGGCCTTCTCGGCCTGGTCGTGGTCGTAGACCTGGAGGTCGGGCACGCACCAACCATGCATCGTCCCGGGGTAGACCGCGATCTCGGCCCGAAGATGCGCCTTTGCGAACGCCTCCCGCAGGATCGTTTTCGCCTCGGGTTGCTTCTGATCGTCGCTGGCGGCGATGGCCATGAGGTACTGCGCCCTGATCCTCGGGATCAGGAGGTGCGGGCTGTCCGGACCGTTCGTCACCAACCCCGCGCCGTGGAATGTTGCGCCCGCGCCGATGCGCTCCGGGAACTCCGCGGCGGTTCGCAGCGTGAAGGGTCCTCCCATGCAGTAGCCCGTGCTGGCCATCTTGCGTGTCCGGCTCACCCCCGGCTGGCCGCTGATCCACGGCACGAAGGCGCGCGCGTCGGTCGCGGTTACCGCGGGAGTGAGCGACTGCATCATTCCGATGAGCTCCGTGCGCGTCGCCGGGTCATTGAGACTCGGGTGGGGCGGGGACGTCGGGGCTTTCCTGATGCGATAGAACGGATTGACGACCAGCACCGCATACCCTGACTGGGCCAGCCGGTCCGCCATGTGCCGGAACGCGGGCCGCAGCCCGAAGATGTCAGGCCACATGAGCACGCCGGGATGGGTTCCGACTTCGGGATGGGTGAAATAGGCGTCACAGACTCCATCGGGTGTCCGGATATCGACGGATGCGCCGGTGACCGGTGCCGCGTTGGCGGGCGGGGGCAGGAGGGCGGCTAGTCCCGCGCCGGCCGACAGGAGGCCGAATTGCCGCCGCGACATGGCGATGCGCCGGGCACCTTCCATCTCGTCGAAGTCGTCCTGGTCACACATGGCTCAACCCCCGAGCTCCACCTTCCACGTCACCGATGCATCGGCGATGAGGGAGGAACGGACGCTGCAGTACTTGGTGACCGAGAGCTCCACGGCGCGTGTGGCTTTTTGCATCGTCGTGCCCGGCGCCGTGATGCTGAAGTGCAGGATGGCGGACGCCAGGCGGCGCGGGATCGAGTCAACCCGAGTCGCCTCGACGCGCACCTTCAGCGCCTGCACGGGCGTGCGCTGCTTCTCCAGAATGGTCACGACGTCCACCGAGGCGCACGCCGCAATGCCGGCCAGCAGCACATCGAACGGGCTGGGTCCGGTTTGCGCATCGCCATCGATGTGAACCTTGGGCCCATCCGGCCGGCCGGCCTCGAAGCCGAGAGCGCCGACCCATTGCACCTCGATGGGCGCGTGAGCGAGGGTTCCTGAGTGCATCGTGGATGGATACTATACCCGCTGGTTGCGGAGGCGCTGCATGATGCGACGAAGAAGCTTCTTCAAGATGCTGGCGGGATCTGCCGCCGCCGCGCTGCCCACGGGCGCGAGCCGCGGGTTTGCCGCCGGCCTGGCGTCGGCCGCCGATCGGATCGGCCGGACGTACGCCCGCTTCTGTGCCACGCCGGAGATGCGGCGCGTCTTTCACGCGCTGCGCGGCAAGCGGATCGTAACGGAGCGGCTGAGCGAATCGAGTTGGCAGCCGACGGGATGGGGCGATCCGCCCGCCCTGCCCGTGCCCGGGGGCTCGTGGGATGGCGTGCCGATGATTCCGCCTGTCGCGGGACTCGCCGGCCAGGGCCCCTACGAGCCAACGTGGGATTCCCTGCTGCAATACCGTTGTCCGGAGTGGTACCGGGACGCCAAGTTCGGCATCTGGAATCACTGGAGCCCGCAGTGTGTGCCCGAGGACGGGGACTGGTACGCGCGCAACATGTATCTCCAGAGCGCTTCGACCGATAGCGACCAGATCGCGCCGTATGATTATCAGATCGCCCATTACGGTCATCCAACCCGCTTCGGCTACAAGGATCTCTGTCCGCAGTGGACGCTGCTCAACTGGCAGCCCGATGAGCTCATGGACCTCTACGTGCGGTCGGGCGCCAAGCTGTTCCTGGCGCTCGCCAACCACCACGACGGCTTCGATACCTGGAACTCCGCGCACCATCCCTGGAACGCGCACAACATCGGGCCGCATCGCGACGTGATCGGGACCTGGGCGCAAGCCGCGCGGCGGCGGGGCCTGCGGTTCGGCGTGACGGTGCACCAGCCCCGCAACTGGTGGTGGTTCCAGCCCGCGCATGGCGCCGACGAGGCCGGACCCTATGCGGGCGTTCCGTACGACGGCCACCTGACACTGGCGGACGGCAAGGGCAAGTGGTGGGAAGGCTACGACCCGCAGCGGCTCTATGGGGCGAAGCACCCCTTCGATGCGCTGCCCGATGTCTCCTATGTCAGGAACTTCTACGACCGCACGCGCGACCTGATCGATCAGCACGACCCCGACCTGCTGTATTTCGACAACCCGCTGCTGCCCCTCGGGTGGGGCGGCATGTGCCTGGGCGCGTACTTCTACAATCGCCGCAGCCGTCGAGGCGAGGTGGACGGGGTGATCACGGTCAAGATCGTGCCGGACCGCCTGAAGAAATCGGTGGTCGCCGACATCGAGCGGGGATTGAGCGGCGACATCCTGCCGCATCCCTGGCAGTCGGAGACCTGCATCGGCGACTGGCACTACCTGCGGACGCTCTACGAGGCTCCCGGGGAGTTCGGCGCCTACATGCATCCGCGCGAAGTCATCCATTGGCTCGTCGACACGGTGAGCAAGAACGGCACGTTCATCCTGAACATCCCGGGCAGGCCCGACGGCACCATCGACAGCAAGGAGCGGCTGATCCTGGAACGGATCGGCGCCTGGCTGTCCGTCAATGGCGAGGCGATCTATGCGACGCGTCCGTGGAAGGTCTACGGCGAGGGCCCGAATGCGATCCACGCGGGCAACTTCCAGGGGACGAGCGTCAAGCAACTCTCCGCCAGCGATATCCGCTTCACCCGCAACAAGGCCGGCACTCTCCTCTATGCGATCGCGCTCGGCTGGCCCGCGGAGCCCCTCCGCATCCGCGCACTGGGCACGGGTGCCGCGGCCGGGCCGGGGAGGGTCTCGCAAGTGGAGCTGTTGGGCACGCAGGCGCGGCCGCAATGGCAGCAGACTGCCGAGGGCCTGCGCGTCGATCTGTCGAAGATCAGCCCACCGTCAGACTACGCTGCGGCGCTGCGCATTCGCCTTGCCGTCTGAGCTATGAGCGCTTGGCCTGAAGCGCTCTGAATCGGCCCGTGGCCGAGAGCGGCTCGCTGGCAGCCTGCTCCGTCCAGAGCGTGTTGCGTCG
>JASHVV010000159.1 GCA_030044385.1 Gammaproteobacteria bacterium | reverse complement strand
AGCAGCGCACGAGCGCTGAGTAACCATGCCGACAGGAACCCGCCCGGCGGCCTTCCGGACTGCCGCCATCTCACTGCTCGGCCTCACCCTCCTCGGCTGCGCCACCGTGCCGCCGGCGGAGCGCAACCCGCGCGATCCCTGGCAGCGGGTGAACCGCGGGGTCTTCAAGTTCAACGAGGCCTTCGATCGCGCCATCTTCAAGCCCGTCGCCAGAACCTACCTGCGCGCGCCGCAGGTGATCCGCACCGGGATCGGCAACTTCTTCAACAACCTGTCTTATCCGGGTGTCATCCTGAACGCGGCGCTGCAGGGCCAGCCGAAGGCTTTTGCGCGCGACACCGGGCGGTTCGTGGTCAACAGCACCATCGGCATCGGCGGCCTGCTCGATCCCGCGACATCGCTCGGCCTGACGCTGGAGGATCGGGATTTTGGCCAGACCTTCGGCAAGTGGGGCGTCCCGAGCGGACCCTTCGTGGAATTGCCGCTCCTCGGCCCGTCGGACGTGCGCGATGCGATCGGGCTCGTGCCCGAGGAGTACGTCGATCCGCGCCATTACATCCGCAACCCCTACTGGGACTACGGGCTGGCGGGGCTCGATGCGGTCAAGACGCGCGCGGACTATCTGCCCTTGACCGACATGGCGGAGCAGAACTTCGACCCGTACGCGTTCGAGCGCAACGCCTACCTGCAGGAGCGTGATTTCAAGGTCAAGGGCGCCGCCCCACCCAACAAGAACAGCGCCGAGGAGGAGCTGAAGGAGCTGCAGCAGCAGTAGGCGCTCAAACGCCCTTCTGCAGCATCTCCTCGACCCCGCTGATGCGGGCGAGGGCCAGGAGCGTGGCCGGCAGATCGACGAAGCGCAGCGGCCGCGCTTCCTTCCTCATGGCCGCCAGCCAGTCGAGCAGCACGGCGAGGCCGGCGCTGTCCGAATGAGTGATCCCGCCGCAGTCGACCTCCAGGTCGCGCGCGCTCGCGGTCCGCAGCACGTGCAGCCCCTCGCTGCGCGCACTCCTGGCGTTGGCGAAAGTCAGTACGCCGCGCGCGGCGAAGCGTCCCGGCGAGGTCACCACGATCTCGAACGAAGCGGCCCCGGACGCGCCGGGGGCCGCGCCGGTCACGGGTCGGCTCACGAAGCGCCGCCGGGTGCCTTGGGGAGCTGGGACGGCTTCTCGCCGCGCTCCAGGCGATTGATCACCGCGTCGATTCCCTGCTGCGCGATCTGCGAGCCGAAGTCCTGGCGGTAGCTCATCACGTAGCTGACGCCGTCGATATGCACGTCCCAGACCTTCCAGCCCTGCGGAGTCATATGCATGTAGTAATCGACGGCGACCGGCGCGCCACCGCCGCGCTGCATCTGCGTGCGCACTACGACATTGTCCTCTCCCGAGCTCACGCGGGTCGGAAACACCTTGAGCATGTTCGAGGTGAACTGGACGATGGCGGTGCCGTAGTTGTTGAGCATCGAGTGATAGAAAGCGTTGATGAAGCGCTGCCGCTGCTGCGGCGTGGCGGTGCGCCAGTATCTGCCGAGGACCAGCTGGGCCGAGAACTCCGTATCGAGATGCGGCAGAATGTACTGGTCGACCAGCGCCTCGACCTTCGCGGGATCGTGCTGGTAGGCCTGCCGGTTCACATCGAGGGCATTCAGCAGGGCGTTGGCGGACGACTCGATCACCTGCGACGGCTGCTCCGTTGCGCCCTGCGCGGCGGCCGGCGCCGCCTGCAGCAACCATCCCGCGGCCAGGAAGGCTGCCGCGGCAACGCGAAACGAGGAAAGTCTCATGGGTGGGGCTCCTGCGGATTCTGGCTCTGATTCGGGGTCTTGGCGCCATTGCTGCCGCCCGCATCGCCACCGCCGCTGCTGCTGCTGCCGCCGCTCGAGAAGTTGGCGAAGAACTTGTTGATGAGGTTCTCCAGGACGATGGCGGACTGGGTCTGCAGGATCTGGCTGCCGTTCTTGAGATAAGTGGTCATGCCGCCCGGACTGATGCCGACGTACTGGCCGCCCAGCAGGCCCTCGGTCTCGATGCTGGCATAGCTATCTTCCGGAATCTGGCTGAACTGGGGATAAACGTGCAGATGGACGTCCGCCCGGTAGCTCTGGTTGTCGAAGTCGATCGCCGTGACGTCGCCGATCCGCACTCCCGCCATCCTGACGGGCGCGCCGACCTTGAGGTCCCCGATGTTGTCGAATTCGGCCGTGACGTCGTAGCCCGGGGCCTTCCCCCCGAAGCCGAGCCTGAGGCCGCTGGAGGGAAGCTGGGTCGTGAGGAAACCGAGCGCCAGAAGGCCCAGAATCACGAAGAGTCCCGTTCCGATCTCGAGGGAGCGAGTAGCGCGCATGGCGGTTGCCATCCTCTATTGCATGAAAGCGGCGGTCAGCACGTAATCGAGCAGGAGCGTGAGCACGGACGAGGCGACGACGGTCCGCGTGGTCGCAAGGCCCACGCCCTCGGCGGTGGGCTCCGACTGGTAGCCCTCGTTGACGGCGATGAGGCTCAACACCGCGCCGAACACCAGGCTCTTGGCGATGCCCTCGAACACATCGTGCAGGCCCACGGCGCCCTGCATCTGCGACCAGAAGGTGCCGCGGTCGACGCCCATGAGCTGCACGCCGATGAGCTGCGCGCCGAAGAGTCCGATGATGTTGAAAATCGCCGCCAGCAGCGGCATGGCGATGATGCCGCCGAGGAAGCGCGGCGCGGCGACATAGCGCATCGGATCGACCGCCATCACCTCCATGGCGGTGAGCTGATCGGTGGCCTTCATCAGCCCGATCTCGGAAGTCAGCGCGGTGCCCGCCCGGCCGGCGAACAGCAGCGCCGTCAGGACCGGCCCCAGCTCCTTGAGGAGCGAGAGCGCCGCCGCGACCCCCAGGGCCTCCTCCGAGCCGAACCGCTGCAGCAGATCGTAGCCCTGCAGGCCGAGCACCATGCCGGTGAAGAGCCCCGAGAGCATGATGATGATCAGCGAGCGCGCGCCGGCGTTGTAGATCTGGGCGATGATGAGGCGCGGCCGGGCCAGCGCCGGCCCGCACGCGGCCAGCAGGCGGAAGAAGAAGATGCCGGTGGCGCCGGTCTTGCGCAGCCCCTCGAGAACCATGCTGTTGCGGGCGCCGTTGCTCATCCTTCCTATGCTCCGAGAAGCTGGCTGGCGTAATCCGGCGCCGGGTAGTGGAAGCGTACCGGGCCCTCCTCGCTGCCGGTCATGAACTGGCGCACCGTCGCGGAATCGCTGCCCGCCAGCTCCTTCGGCGTGCCGGAAGCGACCACGCTTCCGCCGGAGAGCAGATAGCTCTGATCGGCGATGGTGGCGAGCTCCTGCACGTCGTGGGACACCACCACGCTCGTGATCCCGAGCGTCTGGTTCATCTGCTTGATCAGACGCAGAATCACCCCGAGGGAGATCGGATCCAGGCCGACGAACGGCTCGTCGTACAGCAGCACCTCCGGATCCATGACGATCGCGCGCGCCAGCGCCACGCGCCGCGCCATGCCGCCCGAGAGCTCCGCCGGCATCAGCTCCGCCGCGCCGCGCAGGCCTACCGCCTCGAGCTTGGTGAGCACCAGCTTGCGGATGAGGGATTCCGGCAGGTTCGTGTGCTC
>JASHVV010000158.1 GCA_030044385.1 Gammaproteobacteria bacterium | reverse complement strand
GGGCGCTCGGCGGCCTCGCTGCGAGCGGCATCGTCGCCGTCATGGGCGGCGCCTGGTTCCGGCTGCCGCTCGGGCCGTTCCTGGTGCTCTGCCTGGCGGCGGTGGCCTTCTCGATCGTCGGCGACCTGACGGAAAGTCTGCTGAAGCGCTTCGCGGGAATGAAGGACAGCGGTACGCTCTTTCCGGGGCACGGCGGTGTGATGGACCGCATCGACAGCGTCACGGGCGCCGTGCCCGTGCTGCTGCTCGGCCTCACTTTTCTAGGAGTCCTGCCATGATCGGTGTGGTCGTCTTGGGTTCCACCGGCTCGATCGGCGAGAGCACGCTCGATGTGCTCGCGCGCCATCCGGACCGCTTCCGCGTCGTGGCGCTCGGCGCCAACCGCAGCGTCGGCAAGCTTGCCGAGCAGGCGCGCCGTTTCCGGCCGCCGTATGTCGCCATGGCCGACGAGCAGGCCGCGCAGGAGCTCGCCGGCGAGCTCGGCGCCGCGGCGCACGGGACGCGCGTTCTTGGCGGCGCCGGCGCGCTCACGGAGATTGCGACGCTGCCGGAGGCCGACTGCGTCATGGCGGCGATCGTGGGCGCCGCGGGGTTGCGCTCGACGCTGGCTGCCGCGCGCGCCGGCAAGCGCCTGCTGCTGGCGAACAAGGAATCGCTCGTCATGTCAGGGCCGCTGCTGATGGACGCCGTGCGCAAGAGCGGCGCCACGCTGTTGCCCATCGACAGCGAGCACAACGCCATCTTCCAATGCCTGCCGGCCGGCGCGCGTACCGGCGAGGCGCCGCAGGGCGTGCGCCGGATCCTGCTCACCGCCTCCGGCGGTCCCTTTCGCGACTGGCCGGCGGAGGCCATCGCCGCGGCCACTCCCGAGGCGGCCTGCGCCCATCCCAACTGGGTGATGGGACGGAAGATCTCGGTCGACTCGGCCACCCTGATGAACAAGGGGCTCGAGCTCATCGAGGCCTGCTTCCTCTTCGCGCTGACGCCCGATCGCGTCGAGATCGTGGTTCACCCCCAGAGCATCATCCATTCGCTGGTCGAGTACCTCGACGGGTCGCTGCTCGCGCAGCTCGGCTCGCCGGACATGCGCACGCCGATCGCGTGCGCGCTTTCCTGGCCCGAGAGAATGGCCTCCGGTGTAGAATTCCTCGATCTGGTGAAGACCTCGCGGCTCGACTTCCGCGCCCCGGACCCGCAGAGATTCCGCTGTCTCGCGCTCGCGCAGTCGGCGGCGCGGGCCGGCGGCCTGACTCCGGTCGCCCTGAATGCCGCCAACGAGGTCGCCGTCCATGCGTTTCTGGAGCGCCGATTGAACTTTCCCGGCATCGCCGCAGTCATTGAGCAGGTGGTCACACGCTGCGCCGCAGGCGCGATCGGCGGGCTCGACGACGTGCTTGCGGCCGATGCGGAGGCCAGGCGGCTGGCGTCGGAGCAGATCGACGGCCGGCCGCGTGCCACCGGGGGGCGCTCGCTCGAGGGCGCGCGGGCATGAGTGTCGTCTGGTACACGCTGTGGTTCGTCATCGCGGTCGGGCTCCTGGTCACCGTTCACGAGTTCGGCCATTTCTGGGTGGCGCGCCGCCTCGGCTTCAAGGTGCTGCGATTCTCGATCGGATTCGGGCAGCCGCTGCCGCCGCCCTTCTCGTGGCGGGTGGGCGCGGACCGGACCGAGATCGCCCTGGCGCCCATTCCGCTCGGCGGCTACGTGAAGCTCCTCGACGAGCGCGAGGGCCCGGTCGCGCCCGAGGACCTGCCGCGATCCTTCACCCGCAAGCCTCCCTTGCAGCGCATCCTGGTGCTGCTGGCCGGACCCGGCTTCAACTTCCTCTTCGCCATCGTCGTCCTCGCGGGGATGATGTGGATCAACGGCGTGACGCAGCTTCTGCCCGTGGTGGGGGACGTGACGCCCGACTCCATTGCCGCCAAGGCGGGCCTCGTCTCCGGCGACCGGATTGTCGCGATCAATGGCGCCGCCGTCGGCGAGCAGCGCGATGTGTTCTTCGATCTGCTCGACGTGATGAGCTCGCGCGGCGATGCGGACCTGACGGTACGCGGCACCAACGGCGCCACGCGGCAGGTCAATCTCGATGTGCCCGACGCCGTGACCCGACGCCATCTCACGGTGGATCCGCTTGCGGGTCTCGGATTCCAGTTCTGGGAGCCGCCCATTCCGGCTGCGCTCACCGACGTGAAGCCGGATGGACCGGCGGCTCGTGCCGGCCTTCAGGCGGGCGACCGGATCCTCTCCGTCGACGGACACGTGGTGAAGGATTGGCAGGATCTGGTGGCGCAAGTCACGCCTCATCCAGGCGGGACGATAAGCCTGACGTTCGAGCGCGGCGGCGTCACGCATGCCGTCCAGGTGGAGGTCTCGAGCGAGGACGTGGACGGCAAGTACGTCGGCCGCATCGGGG
This sequence comes from Gammaproteobacteria bacterium, assembly GCA_030044385.1. Lineage (GTDB taxonomy): Bacteria > Pseudomonadota > Gammaproteobacteria > Steroidobacterales > Steroidobacteraceae > 13-2-20CM-66-19. Next base: position 13,157 of record JASHVV010000158.1, on the reverse strand, counting down.
CCGAGGGTCCGACCGAGATCGACTACCCGCCGAGCATGATGCGCCACCTGCGGGTGTCGCCGCTCAGCGCGGTGGCGCGCGCCGGCGAGGAATCCTGGGACATGACGGCGCTGCAGGGAACGCTCTTCTGGCGCATGCTGCTCGGCCAGGTGTCGCTGAAGAACCTGAGCGGGCCGGTGTCGATCGCCGAGTACGCGGGCCAGTCGGCGAGCGCCGGGGTGACTTCGTTCCTGGACTTCCTGGTGCTGATCTCCCTATCGCTCGGGTTCCTCAACCTGCTGCCCATTCCCATCCTCGACGGCGGCCAGATCGTCTTCCAGCTGGTCGAGTGGGTGAAGGGCAGTCCGATGTCGGATCGCGCGCAGGCATTCGGGCAGCAGGTGGGGATCGCGCTGCTGATCCTCCTGATGGGGGTAGCGCTCTTCAACGATATCGCGCGCCAGTTCAGCTAGGTTTTTGAGTGAGCGAGCGACGGGCCCCCGGGGGTCCGCAAGTGCCCGCCGCGGTTTCCCGACGCGGCGAGCGGGGGTCGACTTACGTGAATGATGTAACAGCTTGGGCCAGAGAGCTCGGAAAGTGACGAAGTTGGGTACCAGAACATGAAGCCGCGCGTCGCGCTGCTGGCAGCGGTCGCACTGGCCGTCCATTCGGCGATCGCGCTCGCGCAGGTCTCGCCCTCGGACTCGGACTTCACCGTCGGCGACATCAAGGTGGAGGGCCTGCAGCGCATCTCCGAGGGCACGGTATTCAATTACCTGCCGGTGAACATCGGCGATCACCTGACGCCGCAGGGAGTGCGCGAGGCCATTCGCGCCCTCTATCAGACCGGGTTCTTCCGCGACGTGGAGCTGCGCCGCGAGGGCAACACGCTGGTCGTGGTGGTGCTCGAGCGGCCCTCGATCGAGAGCTTCACCATCTCCGGCAACAAGGACATCAAGACCAAGGACCTGCAGAAGTCGCTGCGCGACGTCGGCCTCGCCCCCGGCAAGATCTTCGACCGCTCCACGCTCGATGACGTCACGCAGTACCTCACCGACCAGTACTACAGCCGCGGCAAGTACGGGGTCGCCATCGACACCAAGGTCACACCCGATACCGACAACCGGGTGAAGATCGCGGTCAAGATCACCGAGGGGGACCGGGCGGTGATCCGCTCCATCAACATCGTGGGCGACACGAAGTTCAAGCAGAAGGCGATCCTCAAGACGCTGCACCTGAAGACGCCGAACTGGCTCTCCTGGTACAAGCAGGACGACCGCTACTCGCGCGAGACGCTGCAGGGAGACCTCGAGCGGCTGCGCGACTACTACATGGACCGGGGCTACGCCGACTTCCACATCAATTCCACCCAGGTGCAGATCACGCCCGAGAAGAAGGACATCTTCATCGACGTCAACATCGCCCAGGGCCAGATCTACAAGATCGCCTCGGTCAAGCTCGCCGGCACCTTCGTCGTGCCGAAGCCGGAGCTCGAGCGGCTGGTCGAGGTCCACCCGGGGGAGATCTTCAACCGCGCGCTGATCACCGACACCGAGAAGCTGATCGAGGATCGCCTGGGCGAGGACGGCTACGCCTTCGCGAAGGTCGATCCGGTGCCGACGTCCGACGATCAGAATCACACGGTCGCGCTCACTTTCTTCATCGACCCGGGCAACCGCGTCTACGTCCGCAACATCACCTTCTCCGGCGAGACGTCGATCAACGACGTCGTGCTGCGCCGCGAGATGCGCCAGCTCGAGGGCGGTTGGCTCTCCAACGTGGCGCTGGAACGCTCCAAGCAGCGTATTCAGAGGCTGCCTTACGTCAAGGACGTGAGCTACTCCAAGAACCGGGTGGAGGGGTCTCCAGACCAGGTGGACGTCGATTACGCCATCACGCAGGGGCCCGCTGCGCAGCTCTCGGGCGGCGTCGGCTATTCGGCCACCTACAAGCTGCAGCTGAACGCCAACTACGCCGACGCCGACTTCCTCGGCACCGGCAACCGCTTCGCGGTGGATCTGACGGGCGGGGCGTTCAACAAGGTCTATACGGTCCAGTACACCAACCCGTACATCACCCAGAACGGCATCGGCCAGACGCTCTCGGCGACCTACAGCGACGTCACGCAGTTCGTCTCGTCGTCATCGAACTTCTCGTCGAAGAACCTGAGCCTCGGGCCCACGTGGAGCATCCCGATCTCGGAGTTCCAGTTCTTCACCTTCGGCACCGCGTTCGAGAGCTCGCACCTCCTCACCACCTCCTACAGCAGCGCGCAGCAGGCGATCGAGTGGGTGGAGGAGAACGGCCATCCCTACAACGAGCTGGTCCACTCGGATTACACCAACAACGACTACGAGCTCTACGGCACCGATTTCGACGACGTGCTGCTGGTCTCCGGCTGGGGAATCGACTCGCGCAACCGCTCGCTGTTCGCCGATCGCGGCAACCGCACCGCCATCAATTTCCGCATCACCACGCCGGGCAGCACGGTGCGGTACTGGATCGGCAACTTCGCCTTCCAGCAGTACGTGCCCCTCTACAAGCACGACCTGACCCTCTCGTTCATGGACAACGTGGTCTACGGCGCGCCGATGGGCAATACCACCGCCGTCCCGCCTTACGCGCAGCAGTTCGGCGGCGGCCCGGACTCGGTCCGCGGGTTCCGCGAGGACTGGCTGGGCCCGCGCGACAACTACGGCAACCCCTACGGCGGCAACTTCAGTGTCGTCAGCCAGAACGAGCTCATCCTGCCCATGCCGGAGAAGTGGCGGGAGAACGCCCGGGTGAGCCTCTTCTTCGACGTCGGCAACGTCTTCTACACCGGCAGCAAGATCCAGTTCTACGGGCCGGACGGCGTGACCCCGGTGTACTACCACCTGGACGGCTGGGACGACCTGAAGCGCTCGGTCGGCGTTGCGGTGGAGTGGCTGGCCCCGCTCGGGCTCTTCCGGTTCAGCCTCGGCGTGCCGCTGAACGCCAAGGACGAGTCCTGCGGGATCAAGCCCGGCGTCTGCACCTGGGGCGACCAGACGGAGGCCTTCCAGTTCTCCGTGGGCCAGGCGTTTTAGTTTATGGCGCTGGATCCGGGCTCCTGCCCGGCCCAGCGCTGCTTTGGCAAAAAGCGTGGTTTTTACCCAAAGCCCCGCCACCTGCGGCGGCGGGGCACATCCCTGTGCCTGCAATGCTATCATTGCCTGCTTGGCCACTGTTTGCGGCCGTCATCATCAGATCCAGAGGTGGGTTTCCGTGAAGCGTCTGATCCGGTTGAGCTCTGAGGTTTACAGGTTCGCCATGGCGGGGGGTCTCGCCGGCTTCGTGGCTCTGGCGCTGGCCGGGACGCTCGCGGCGACGCCCGCCCGGGCGGCCGGGCTGAGGATCGCAGTGGTCAACTACGCGGAGCTGATCCAGCAGTCACCCCAGGCCAAGGCCGCCGACGCGGCGCTGCGCGCGGAGTTTGCGCCCAAGGAGCGCAGCCTCCAGGCCGCGGCCAACGTGCTGAAGGCGAAGGAGGACACGCTCAAGAAGAACGAGGCCACCATGACGCAGGATCAGCGCGACCAGGCGGAGCTCGACCTGCGGGAAAGCTACCAGGACCTCTCCCGCAAGCAGAGCGAGATCCAGGACGACGTCAACACGCGCCGCAACGAGCTGATGTCGGAGCTGCAGAACACGCTGGTGCAGGTCGTGCAGAACTACGCCAGGCAGCAGAAGTACGACCTCGTGCTCGCCGAGGGCGTCATCTATTCCGACTCGACGCTCGACATCACGCCGGCGATCCTCTCCGCGCTGAAGTCGCAGCCGCTGCGGCGCGCGCCAGCCGGCAGGTAGCGAGGGGCCGCCGGCTCGTTTGCTTTATGGGCGTCTCACTCGGGGAGCTCGCGGTCCGGTTCGGCTGCGAGCTGCGCGGCGACCCCGAAACGCAGGTGGATCGTGTGGACACGCTGGCCAACGCAGACTCGCGGTCGCTGGCCTTCGTCGCAAATCCACGCTATCGCCAGCAGCTCGCGTCGACGAAAGCGGGTGCGGTGGTGCTCGACGCGGCGAGCGCCGCTGACTGCGCCACTGCCGCTCTCGTCTGCGGCAATCCGCACGCCACCTACGCCCGGATAGCCGCGGTTCTGCATCCGCCGCCGCCGGCGCCGGCTGGCGTGCACTCCACGGCGGTGATCGCCGCCGGCGCGCGCATCGATCCCAGCGCTCATGTTGGCGCGCTCAGTGTGATCGGCGAAGGCGCCGTCGTCGGGCCGCGGGTGTTCGTCGGGCCCCAGTGTCTGGTCGACGAGGGCGCGATGCTTGCCGAAGACGTACGCCTCACTGCCCGCGTCACCATATGCCGGCGGGTGCAAGTCGGCGCGCGGACCATCGTTCAGCCGGGAGCCGTGATCGGCGGCGACGGCTTCGGTTTCGCGCCGGAGGGCGGGCGTTGGATCAAGGTTCCGCAGACGGGGACCGTACGCGTCGGTCCCGACGTCGAGATCGGGGCTAACACCACTATCGATCGCGGGGCGATCGAGGATACCGTGATCGAAGAGGGTGTGAAGCTCGACAATCTGATCATGATCGCCCACAACGTCCGGGTCGGCGCCCACAGTGCCCTGGCGGCCTGTGTGGGCGTGTCGGGCAGCACGACCATCGGCCGCCGCTGCATGATCGGCGGCCAGGTGGGCATCGGCGGACATCTCGCGATCGGCGACGACGTGATCATCACCGGCTGCACCATGGTCAGCCATTCCATTCCCCGCCCCGGCGTATACTCCGGGGGCATTCCGCTCGAAGAGGCCCATGTCTGGCGCCGGCTGGTCGCGCGCTTCAAGCGCATCGATTCGCTCGCCACGCGGCTCAAAGCCCTGGAGCGCCACACCCTGGGCGGCCCCGATCAGGAAGAGGATGATGACTGACTCGACGCAACTCGATATCCAAGGCATTCTGCGGTACCTGCCGCACCGCTATCCCTTCCTCCTGGTCGACCGCGTGCTCGAGTGGCAGAGCGGCAAGAACATCCGGGCGCTGAAGAACGTCACCTACAACGAGCCGTACTTCCCCGGGCATTTCCCCGGCCGCCCGGTCATGCCCGGGGTCATCATCATCGAGGCGCTGGCGCAGACGGCGGGCATTCTCACGTTCCTGAGCGCCAACGTGATCCCGGACGTGGAGACTCGCTTCTACTTCGTCGGCATCGACAAGGCGCGCTTCCGGAAGCCGGTGGAGCCGGGCGATCAGCTCGTCCTCACCGCCCAGGTGGAGCGTTACTTGAAAGGGATCTGGAAGTTCTCCACCGTGGCGTTGATCGGCGACAACGAGGTGGCTCACGCGGAAATCATGGTGGCCCCGGAGACCGCGAAGTGATCGACAGCCACGCCATCGTCTCGCCGCGGGCGGAGCTTGCGGCGGACGTCGCCGTGGGTCCGTTCAGCGTGATCGGGCCGGAGGTGCGGATCGGCCCGGGCACCATCGTCGGGCCACACGTGGTCATCAACGGTCCGACGACGATCGGCGCGCAGAACAGGATCCATCAGTTCGCGTCCCTGGGCGATGCGCCGCAGGACAAGAAATACCGCGGCGAGCCGACCCGGCTCGAGATCGGCGACCGCAACGTGTTCCGCGAGAGCTGCACCGTCAACCGCGGCACCACGCACGACAAGGGCGTCACCCGCGTCGGCAATGACAACCTCTTCATGGCCTACTCCCACGTCGCCCACGACTGCGTGGTGGGATCCAACACGGTGTTCGCCAACTGCGTGTCGCTGGGCGGCCACGTCGAGATCGGCGACTGGGTCATTCTCGGCGGCCTGGCGGCCGTGCATCAGTACTGCAAGATCGGAGCGCACGCCTTTCTGGCAGGCGGCGCGATCGTTACCCGCGACGTGCCTCCCTATGTCATGGTGGCCGGTAATCCCGGCCTGCCGCACGCGGTCAACTCCGAGGGTCTCAAGCGCAGGGGGTTCACGGAAGACCAGGTCCGCGCGATCCGCGAAGCCTACCGCACGGTCTATCGCTGCGACCTGCGGCTCAGCGAGGCGCTGGAGCGGCTCGAGCCCTCGGCCGCGGAGCGGCCGGAGCTGCGCCTGTTCGTCGACTTCATCCGCAGCTCGACCCGCAGCATCGTCAGATGACGCGCGCGGCGCCGCTGCGCGTCGGCATCGTCGCGGGGGAATCTTCCGGAGATCAGCTCGGCGCCGCGCTCATCACGGCGTTGCGGGAGCGCGTCCCGGAGCTGCAATGCTGCGGAGTGGCCGGGCCGAAGATGATCGCCGCCGGCTGCGAGGCCTGGGCGGGCGCGGAGGAGCTGGCGGTGATGGGGCTGGCGGAAGTCCTGCCGCATCTGCCGCGAATCCTGCGGCTCAGGGCCAGGCTGATCGAGCGATTCCTGGCGCAGCCGCCGGACGTTTTCGTCGGTATCGACGCGCCGACGTTCAATCTGGGTGTCGCGAAGCGCCTGAAAGGCCGGGGCATCACGACCGTGCAGTACGTCGCGCCGCAGGTCTGGGCCTGGCGCCAGAGCAGGGCGCGCAAGATCGGGCGCGCCTGCGACCTCGTGCTCTGCCTGCTGCCCTTCGAGACCGCGTTCTACTCGCGCCATGACGTGCGCGCCGCCTTCGTCGGCCATCCGCTCGCCGATCAGATTCCGCTGCAAGTCGACCGTGCCGCGGCCCGCGCCGGGCTCGGCCTCGATGACTCCGCGACGGTGCTCGCGCTCCTGCCCGGCAGCCGGGTCGGGGAGATCGAGCGCCTCGCCGCGGACTTTCTCGGCGCCGCCGCGTGGCTCGCCGAGCGCCGTCCGGAGCTGACCTTCATCGCTCCCATGGCGACGGCACGGGGTCGTGAGGCTTTCGAGAGAAAACAGGCCGAAGTTCCCGCGGCACCGAAGGTTTTGTTGCTCGAGGGCCGCGCTCAGCAGGCGCTCGCCGCGTGCGATGCGGCCATCGTCGCCTCGGGAACGGCTACACTCGAAACTCTGCTGTCGCGCCGTCCGATGGTCGTGGCGTATCGGTTCGGCGCGCTCACCGCTTTCCTGCTGCGAAGACTGCGACTGGTGAAGGTGCCGTACTTCTCGCAACCGAATCTGCTCGTCGGACGGCCGCTCGTGCCCGAGCTCCTCCAGGAGCAGGTGAGCGGCGCCGCGCTCGGCGAGGCGCTGCTCGGCCGGCTGTCCGATCGCGACTATCTGCGGGAGCTCGACCAGGCGTTCCTCGAGGTGCACGAGACGCTGCGCGGCGGGGCCGCGGGGCGCGCGGCCGAGGCGATCCTGGAGCTGTTGCGGGAGCGGGATGTGCAGGGGAGGCCGGCATGAGCCCGGCGGTCCCTGGCCGGCGAGTGGCCGGCGTCGACGAGGCCGGCCGCGGACCGCTGGCGGGCCCGGTCGTTGCCGCCGCGGTGATCCTGGACCCGCGCCGCCGCATCCGCGGTCTCGCCGATTCCAAAGTCCTCTCGCCGCAGGAGCGTGCGCGCCTCGCCCCGATCATCCGGGCCCGCGCCCTGGCGTGGGCGGTCGGCTGGGCCGACCGCGATGAGATCGACGCCCTCAACATTCTCGGCGCCACGTTCCTGGCGATGCGGCGCGCGCTCCTGCGCCTGCCCGTCCGCCCGACCCACGTGCAGGTCGACGGCAACCAGCTGCCGCCGCTCGCCGATCTGCCGTTCGCCTGCACTGCCGAAGCCATCATCGAGGGCGACGCGCGCATTGCGGCCATCAGCGCCGCTTCCATCCTCGCGAAGACACATCGCGACGCCATGATGGAGGCCCTCGATCCATGCTACCCGGGCTTCGCGCTCGCCGAGCACAAAGGCTACGGCACCCCGGCGCATCTCGCGGCGCTGCGGATCCTGCCGCCCTCGGCGCAGCACCGCCGCTCCTTCAGCCCCGTCAGGGCGGCTCTGGGGCTGCCCGATACCAACGCGGGGATCTGACGTGTCGGCCGGCTTCGTTCATCTGCGCCTGCATACCGAGTACTCGCTGATCGACAGCGTGGTGCGCGTGCCGGAGCTCATCGAGGCCGTGGCGCGCGCCGGCATGCCGGCGGTCGCCGCGACCGACCAGAGCAATCTCTTTGCGATGGTCAAATTCTACCGCGAGGCGCTCGCGCGCGGCGTCAAGCCGATCATCGGCGTCGACCTCATGGTCCGCGAGTCCGGCGAGCGCCAGCAGCCCGCGCGCATCACGCTCATCTGTCAGAACCAGACCGGCTACCTCAACGCCACGCGCCTCGTCAGCCGCGCCTATCTGGAAGGGCAGCAGCGGGGCGTGCCGCTCATCGAGCGCGACTGGCTGAGCGCCAAAACGCTCGACGGGCTGATCGCCCTGTCCTGCGCGACGGAGGGGGACGTCGGCCGCGCGCTCAGCAACGGTCGCGAGGAGGACGCCGCGCGCGCCCTCGACTACTGGCTGGCGCTGCTCCCCGACCGTTACTACCTCGAGCTGCAGCGCCTCGGCCGCTCCGACGAGGAAAGCTACATCGCCGCCGCCGTCAACCTGGCTGGCCGCCGCGGCGTCCCTGTGGTCGCCACCAACGACGTACGCTTCCTCAAGCCGGCCGACTTCGAGTCCCACGAGGCGCGCGTCTGTATTCACGACGGCACCCTCCTCGCCGACGCCGGCCGCGTGCGCCGCTACACCCCCCAACAGTACCTGCGCTCCCCCGAGGAAATGTCGCGCCTCTTCGCCGACATCCCCGAGGCGTTGGCCAACTCCGTCGAGATCGCCCGCCGCTCGAGCCTCACCCTCAAGCTCGGCCAGCCGCGCCTGCCCGCCTACCCCGTCCCCGGCGGCATGAGCGCCGAAGACTTCCTGCGCCAGGAAGCGGAGTCCGGCCTCCAAAAGCGCCTGGCAGAAATCATCCGCCCCGAATGCAACGCGCAGCGGGTGCAGGATCCCTCCCGCCGGGAGCCTGATGAACAGGGACGTTCATCCGGCAGCCTACAAGGACGTACTTGCGGCGTTCCCGGCGGGAGGGATCCTGCGGCCGCTGCGCCCGCCGAAAGCAGCACATTCGACGCCGACATCTACCGGAAGCGTCTGCAAACCGAGTTGGACGTCATCTGCAAGATGGGCTTCGCCGGCTACTTCCTGATCGTCGCCGACTTCATCCGCTGGGCCAAGGAGAACGGCGTTCCGGTGGGCCCCGGCCGCGGCTCCGGCGCCGGCTCCCTGGTCGCTTACAGCCTGCGGATCACCGACCTCGATCCCCTGCGCTACGACCTGCTCTTCGAGCGCTTCCTGAATCCCGAGCGCGTCTCCATGCCCGACTTCGACGTCGACTTCTGCATGGAAGGCCGGGATCGCGTCATCGACTACGTCGCCAGCCATTACGGCCGCGATCGCGTCTCCCAGATCATCACGTACGGCACCATGGCCGCCAAGGCCGTGGTCCGCGACGTCGGCCGCGTGCTCGGCATGCCCTACGGCTTCGTCGACAAGATCGCCAAACTCATTCCTTTCGAGCTCGGCATCACTCTCGATGATGCGCTGCAGAAGGAGCCGGAGCTCAAGCGCCTCTACGAGTCCGAGGAGGAGGTCCGCAATCTCATCGATCTCGCCCGCTCCCTCGAGGGGCTGACCCGCAATGCCGGCATGCACGCCGGCGGCGTCGTCATCGCGCCTTCGGTGTTGACGGACTTTGCGCCGCTTTATTGCGACGATTCGGGCGGGAGCCTCGTCACCCAGTTCGACAAGGATGACGTCGAGGCGGCGGGCCTGGTGAAGTTCGACTTCCTGGGGTTGCGCACGCTCACGGTCATCGACTGGACGGTGAAGACGATCAACGCGCGGCGCGCCCAGACCGGCGAGCCGGCGCTGGACATCGGCAGGATCCCCCTGGACGACCCGCTCATCTATGAGCGGGTGTTCAAGCGGGCGCAGACGGTGGCGGTCTTCCAGTTCGAGTCCGGCGGCATGCAGCGCATGCTCAAGGAGGCGAAGCCCGACCGCTTCGATGACCTCATCGCCCTCGGCGCTCTGTACCGCCCGGGCCCGATGGACCTGATCCCGGAATACATCGCGTGCAAGCACGGCAAGAAGCCCGAGTACCTGCACCCGGACATGGAGCAGGTGCTCGGCGTGACGTATGGAGTGTTCGTCTACCAGGAGCAGGTGATGCAGATGGCCCAGCTCCTGGCGGGCTACACGCTCGGCGGCGCCGATCTGCTGCGCCGGGCCATGGGCAAGAAGAAGCCCGAGGAGATGGCCAAGCAGCGCGCCATCTTCGTCGCCGGCGCCGCGGCGCGCGGCATCGAGCAGCGCATCGCCAACGCGATCTTCGACCAGATGGAGAAGTTCGCCGGCTACGGCTTCAACAAGAGTCATGCCGCGGCCTACGCGCTGGTCTCCTATCAGACCGCGTACCTCAAGGCGCACTTTCCCGCGGCGTTCATGGCGGCCATGCTGTCCGCCGACATGGATCACACCGACAAGGTCGTGACGCTGATCCACGAATGCGACGCCATGAAGCTCGAGGTGCGCCGGCCGGATATCAACACCTCGCTCTACGAGTTTGCCGTCGAGGGCGAGAGCGCCATCCTCTACGGGCTCGGGGCGGTGCGCGGGGTGGGGCGGGGCGCCGTGGAGGCGATGATCGCCGAGCGCGGGGCGCGCGGGCCGTTCACCAGCCTGGAGGACCTCTGCCGCCGCATCGATCTGCAGAAGATCAACCGGCGCGTGCTGGAGGCGCTGCTGCGCTCCGGCAGCCTCGATGCCCTCGGGCCCAACCGCGCGACGCTCATGCAGCGCCTGCCGGCGGCCATGCAGCTCGGCGATCAGAATTCCAAGGCCCACCAGGCGGGGCAGAACGACCTTTTCGGCCTCGGGCCCGCGCCGGCCTCCGCCGAGCCGACATCGGCCGCGGCGCCCATGGACGCCCCCGTGGTCCAGGAGTGGACCGAGGCGGTGCGCCTCGCCGGCGAGCGCGAGACGCTGGGGCTTTATCTGACGGGCCATCCCGCCAAGCCCTTCGTGCCCCTGCTCGCCCGCGTCGCCTCGCACTGGATCGGCGATCTGACCCAGGAGCGGCCGCCGGCCGGCGCGGAGTCGGTCCGCTTCGGCGGCGGCAAGCCGGTGACCGTCGGCGGCCTGGTCGATGAGGTGAAGAAGCGCGGCACGCGCTTCATCCTGACACTGGACGACAGCACGGGCCGACTCGAAGTGCAGCTCTTCGAGGACGTGTTCCTGAAGTATCGGGACATCGCCGCGAAGGACGCCCTGGTCGTGGTCGAGGGCTTGCTGCGGTTCGACGACTTCAGCGACGGATGGCGGGTCACGGGGCGCTCGGTTGCCGATCTGCGCCAGCTGGGTGAGCAACAGGCGCGCCACATCGTCCTCACGTGGCCGCCGGATCGGCCCGATGGAGCGGCGCTCCAGGACCGGCTGGCGGAGCTGCTGACCGCCTACCGCCCCGGTCCCTGCACGGTCACGCTCAAATACGCCGGCTCCGCGGCGAGCGGTGAGCTCAAGCTGGGACCCGAATGGGCCGTGCGCGCCACGAGCGAGCTGCGGGAGAGCCTGGAAGAGCTGCTGGGCCACGGCTCCGTGGACGTCAGGTACGCTTCCCTCGCCGAGCTTGCGCCCCGGGCGCTCGCCCCTTAACCTCGCACGCAGCATGAGAAAGTCGCGGTAACCCTGCATGGCCGTTGCGTTCCTGGATTTCGAACAGCCCATTGCCGAGCTCGAAGCGAAGATCGAGGAGCTGCGGCACGTCACTTCGGAGTCCGAGGTCAACATCCAAGAGGAGATCTCGCGCCTGCAGGCCAAGAGCCGACAGCTCACGACCAGCATCTTCGCCAGCCTCACGCCCTGGCAGATCACCCAGCTTGCCCGCCATCCCCGCCGTCCCTACACGCTGGACTACATCGCGACCCTCTGCACGGATTTCAGCGAGCTGCACGGCGATCGCATGTATGCCGACGACCAGGCGATCGTCGGCGGCCTCGCACGCATCGACGGCCGTCCGATCATGATCATCGGTCACCAGAAAGGCCGCGACACGAAGGAGCGCGTGCGGCGCAACTACGGCATGCCGAAGCCGGAAGGCTATCGCAAGGCGCTGCGTCTGATGCGTCTGGCGGAGCGATTCGGACTGCCTCTCATCACGCTCATCGACACGCCGGGCGCCCACCCGGGAGTCGGCGCCGAGGAGCGCGGCCAGAGTGAGGCGATCGCCCGCAACCTGTTCGAGATGTCGGTGCTCAGCGTGCCGATCGTGACCCTGGTGACCGGCGAGGGCGGCTCCGGCGGCGCGCTCGCGATCGGCGTCTGTGACCGCCTCCTCATGCTGCAGTACAGCACTTACTCCGTCATCTCGCCCGAAGGCTGCGCCTCGATCCTGTGGAAGAGTCAGGACAAGAAGGAGGCTGCGGCGGAGGCGATGAACATGACCGCCGATCGCCTCGCCAAGCTGGGGCTGGTGGACGAGGTGCTCGAGGAGCCGCTGGGCGGCGCGCATCGCGATCCGGCCGCAATGTCGGTGAGCGTCAAGACGGCGCTGCTGAAGCACCTCGACGAGCTGGAGTCGATCCCGCGGGAAGAGCTGCGCGCCGCGCGCTCGCGGCGGATCGCCTCCTTCGGGGTCTTCAGTGAGAGCCAGGAGTAGGGCGAGCCCCGGCGGCGCCTTCGATCCGGACTGGCTCCGCGGGCGGCTGTCGCACCTCTTGCCCGGATTCCCGGATGTCGAGATCTGCGTCGCGCTGAGCGGCGGCGTCGATTCCACTGCGCTGCTCGCGGCGCTCGCCCACATGAGCGCCGACGGCATGCGCTTGCGTGCCGCGCACGTCAATCACGGCCTGCACCCCAACGCGAAGCGCTGGAGCGCCCACTGCCGCAAGCTCGCGCGCGGGCTCGATGTGCCGCTGAAAGTGCTCACGGTGCGGGTGCCGCGCGAGCGCGGCGCCTCGCTGGAAGAGGCCGCGCGGGCGGCGCGCTACCGCTGCCTGGCGGCACAGCTGCATGCCGGCGAGGCGCTCCTCACGGCGCATACCCGGGACGATCAGCTCGAGACCGTGCTGCTGCAGCTGTTCCGCGGCTGCGGGCTGCCGGGACTCGCGGCCATGCCGGCCATCGCGCCGCTCGGCCCGGGAATCCTCGCGCGGCCGCTGCTCGCGTGCTCGCGCGCGCAGCTCGAGTCCTGGGTGCGCGGCCGCGGGCTCGCCTGGATCGAGGACGACACCAACCTCGATGAGCGCTTCGACCGCAA
>JASHVV010000017.1 GCA_030044385.1 Gammaproteobacteria bacterium | reverse complement strand
CGAGGACGTGCTCCATCCCGCCCTGCTCAAGTATCACGGCAAGCCGACCGAGGCCCCCGGCGACTTCTCCGGCCTCGCCGGCGCGGAGCTCATCGACGATGTGGTCATGGTCGACCAGAGCGCCATCGGCCGCACCACCCGCTCCAACCCGGCAAGTTATGTCGGCGCCTTCGACGCCATCCGCAATCTCTTTGCGGCGGAGCCCGCCGCGCAGGAGCGCAAGTACACCGCCGGCACGTTCAGCTTCAACTCCGGCAACGGCCGCTGCCCGACCTGCAGCGGCAATGGCTTCGAGCACGTCGAGATGCAGTTCCTCTCCGACGTCTACCTCCGCTGTCCCGACTGCAACGGCCGCCGTTACCGCGACGAGGTGCTCGAGATCAAGCGCGAGGGCACCAATGGCCGCCGCGCGAGCATCGCCGATGTCCTGGAGATGACTGTCACCGAGGCGCTCGACTTCTTCCGCGACTCGCGTGAGGTCGCCTTGCGCCTCGCGCCTCTGTCCGACGTGGGGCTCGAGTACGTGACGCTCGGACAGCCGGTGCCGACGCTTTCCGGCGGCGAGGCGCAGCGCCTGAAGCTCGCGGGACATCTCGCCGAGGCGGGCTCGGTGCTCTCGAGCACCACTCACAAGGGCAAGCTCTTCCTCTTCGACGAGCCGACCACGGGCCTGCATTTCCAGGACGTCGCGAAGCTGCTCACCGCCTTCCGCAAGCTCCTCGCCGCGGGGCATTCGCTGCTCGTGATCGAGCATAACCTCGATGTGATCCGCGCCTGCGACTGGATCATCGATCTCGGCCCCGAGGGCGGCGAGCGCGGCGGACGCGTCGTCTGCGCCGGCACGCCGGCGCAGGTGCGCGCGAACGCGGACTCCCACACCGGCCGCGCGCTCGCGGACTACGAGCAGGCGCTTGCCGGCGCGGAGCCGACTTCGGTTGCGGCCAAAGCGCCGCAGGCGACCTCGGCCCCATCGAAGACAGCCGCCAATGCCGTCGTCATTCACAACGCGCGCGAGCACAACCTGAAGAGCATCGATGTGCGGATCCCGAGGGACCGGCTCACGGTGATCACCGGTGTCTCGGGCTCCGGCAAGTCGACGCTCGCCTTCGACATTCTCTTCAACGAGGGTCAGCGCCGGTACCTCGAATCGCTGAACGCCTATGCGCGCCAGTTCGTCCAGCCCGCCGCCCGGCCGGACGTCGATGCGATATTCGGGATCCCGCCGACGGTCGCCATAGAGCAGCGCACCAGCCGCGGCGGCCGCAAGAGCACCGTCGCCACGCTGACGGAGATCCACCACTTCCTGCGGCTCCTCTACGTCAAGCTGGGCACTCAGCACTGCCCCGATTGCAACGTCGCGATCGAGTCGCAGAGCGCCGCCTCGATCGCCGCGCGGCTGCTGCGGGAGCACCGCGGCTCGCGCATCGCGCTGCTCGCGCCCCTGGTGGTCGCGCGCAAGGGCTATTACACGGACCTGGCGAAATGGGCGGCGAAGAAGGGGTTCAAGACGCTGCGCGTCGACGGCGCCAACCTCTCGACGAAGCAGTGGCCGCGCCTGTCGCGCTTCAAGGAGCACACCATCGAGCTTCCGGTCGCGGAAATCGATGTCGGCGCCCGGACGGACACGGCGCTGCACCAGGCGCTCGCACGCGCGCTCGACTTCGGCAAGGGCCTGGTGCATGTGTTGGGCCCGAAGTCGCAGCGGCCCACGGTCTTTTCCACGAAGCGGGCCTGTCCCGCCTGCGGCCGCAGCTTCGCGGAGCTCGATCCGCGTCTCTTTTCCTACAACTCCAAGCACGGCTGGTGCGAGAGCTGCTTCGGGACCGGCGTGGACATTCCGGCGACGGATGACGAATCCGCGAGCGGCGAGACGGCCGCAGACGGCTTGGAAGATGAGGCGCCGGAAGCCTGCGCCGGCTGCGCCGGCAGGCGGCTGAATCCGGTGGCCCTGAGCGTGCGCTTTCGCGAGCGCTCCATCGCCGACCTCGCGGCCGATTCCGTCGCCCAGGCGGCAGAGTTCTTCCGCCGGCTGAAGCTCGCCCCGCGCGAGCAGCAGATCGCGCGCGACCTGCTGGCGGAGATCCGGGCGCGGCTGAAATTCCTCGAGCGGGTGGGGCTCGGCTACCTGCAGCTCGATCGCTCCGCGCCCACGCTCTCGGGCGGCGAGGCGCAGCGCATCCGGCTCGCCGCGCAGCTCGGATCCAACCTGCAGGGCGTCTGTTACGTCCTCGACGAGCCGACCATCGGACTGCATCCGCGCGACAACGCGGTGCTGCTCGACTCGCTCGCGGAGCTCTCGAGCCACCGCAACACCCTGGTCGTGGTGGAGCATGACGAGGAGACCATCCGCCGGGCCGACCACGTCCTCGACCTCGGCCCGGGCGCGGGCGTGCTCGGCGGCGAGGTGGTGGGCGAAGGCACGGTAAAGGATCTCGTCGGCAACGCGCGCTCGACCACGGGACGCTTTCTGCGCCAGCCGCTGCGCCATCCGGCGCAACCCCACCGGCCCGTCGATGGGCGCACGCCTTACCTGAAGCTGGAGAGCATCTCCCTGCACAACGTCAGGGATGCCAACGTGCGCATTCCGCTCGGCCGGCTCGTCGTGATCACCGGGGTCTCCGGCTCCGGGAAGTCGACCGTGGCGCGCGACGTGCTCTACGCCAACCTTCGTCGACAGCTCGGCGACGGCACGGCGGGAAAGCGCAGGCGTCGCTCGGGCGGCCCGCAACTCATCGGCTGCTCGGGCCTGCGCGGACTCGAGCAGGTGGACCGCGTGCTGGAGGTGGATCAGACGCCGATCGGCAAGACCCCGCGCTCCTGCCCCGCCACCTACATCGGACTCTGGGACGACATCCGCCGCATCTTCGCGGCCACCACCGAGGCGCGCCTGCGCGGCTACACCGCCAGCCGCTTCTCCTTCAACACCGCGGGCGGCCGCTGCGACTCCTGCGAGGGCCAGGGCGTCAAGACCATCGAGATGAGCTTTCTGCCCGACGTGAAGGTGCTCTGCGACGTCTGCGGCGGCCGCCGATTCAACACGGAGACGCTGTCGGTTCTCTGGCGCGAGAAGAGCATCGGCGATGTGCTGGCGATGGATGTGGACGATGCGGTCGAATTCTTCCGCGCGCACTCGCGCGTGCACCATGCGCTGAAGCTGCTCCAGGACGTCGGCCTCGGATATCTCACTCTCGGTCAACAGAGTCCGACCCTCTCGGGCGGCGAGGCGCAGCGCATCAAGCTGGTGGCGGAGCTCGCCAAGGTCCGGACGGAAGCCCCCAGCCCGAAGCGCACGCTGTACGTGCTGGATGAGCCGACCGTCGGTCTCCACATGGCGGACGTCGAGAAACTCATCCACGTGCTGCATCGGCTGGTCGCCGCGGGCAACACCGCGGTCGTGGTCGAGCACAACCTCGACGTCATGGCGGAGGCGGACTGGATCCTGGACATGGGGCCCGAGGCCGGGGAAGGCGGCGGCCGGATCGTCGCGCAGGGCGCGCCGGCCGAAGTCGCGCGACGCAAGCGCGACTCCCATACCGGCCGGGCGTTGGAGCCGTTCCTGAAGGACCGGGTCGCCTGATTGGCGCATAATCGGCCGCCATGCCGACCCGCAGCGCCATTGCCGCCGAGCTCGTCTGCTGGAAGTGCGGCGCATCGCTGGCCGCCCTGACGCTGCCGCTGCGCCGCCTGGAGGAATGCCCGCGGTGCCGGGCGGAGCTGCACGTGTGCCGGATGTGCGTCGACTACGACACCGGGGTCGCCAAGCACTGCCGCGAGCCCACGGCCGAGGAAGTCAGGGAGAAGACGCGCGCGAACTTCTGCGATTTCTTCAAGCCGCGGGCGGGCGCCTACGCCGCGCCCAACACCGCCGCGGTCGATCGCGCGCGCGCCGAGCTCGAGAAATTATTCGGGAAGTAGCCGTCAGGCTTTCTTGACGCGCTCGCTCAGGCGCTCGAGCAGGCGCGAGAACGGCGTGTTCTTCTGGACCTCGACGCGAAGGTGACGCACGCCGGTGTCGCTCGCCGAATCGCCCTTGCCGTTGTCGATCGCGAGCTCGTTCGCGCCGAGGATCTCGAGAGTTTCCTCCAGCGTCTGCGGGGTGCGGCGCTCGCGCGCGCCGACTTTGCCCCCGCTCTTGCGGGCGGCGCGTACCGGCGGCGGCGGCCGTGAAGCCGCCGGTGCCGGGGCTGGCGGGGGCGCCGCAGCCGGCGCAGGCGGCGTGGCGCGCGGCGCGTCGTCCGAATCGATGAGCGTGATCCCGTGGTCTTCGTCCTGGCGCCGTTTGCGGGGGGCGCCGACCCCGGAAAGTCGCTGATTGTCTTCGGTAGCGCGCTCGCGCTCCTGCGGACTCACGGGCACCACGGCGACCGAGTTGAATTCCGAGCGCACGTAGTAGGCCACCTGCTTGGCCGAAATCGCGTCGCTGAAGAAGCCGAGACGCAGCCCGTACCATCGGCGTCCCTCGCGGCTGCCCTCCACGGCATAGAGCGTGTAGGCGCTGAAGATGGCGAGCGGCGGCACCTTGTCGAGCGCCACGGGTTGAACCGACCATTGGAGCTGCACCGCGAAGGCGACCGGCTCGTTTTGGGTCACGGCTTCCTTCAGCGCGCGCCGCGTGCCGGTGTCGTCGGGCTTGAGCAGCGAAATGCCCGATTCCGCGGCGGGGTCGGCCTGCGGCGCCGAAGGTCGGGGGGTCCCGTCTTCTGCGCGGCGAGCTTCGAGGAACCGCAGCACCTGAGTGTCGGTGAGCGAGCTGTCGTCGGCGGCATCGCCGACAGCGACAGCGGCCGGCATCAGACGCGTCTCGCCGGTGGCCTCCTCAGGCGTATCCAGCGCAGCCAGTACCTCCTTCACATTGGAGCTGGCGAAGATCGGCTTCCTGGCCGTAGGCTGCGCGGCGCGGGCAGGGGGCTGCGCGGATCTGGCGGCGGAAGCCGGCGCCGATTTCGTGGCAGGCCCCGCTACCGGCCTTGCGGGCACTGCCTTGGCGGCCGGACGCTGCCCGTCAGCCGAAGGCGCGGCGGCGCGAGCCTGCAGCGGCGATCCGGAAGCAGCCGGCGGCCGCAAG
>JASHVV010000157.1 GCA_030044385.1 Gammaproteobacteria bacterium | reverse complement strand
CACCGCGAGCAGCAGCGCGATCAGGACGGCGGCGGTGACGATGCGTTTGCGGAGAGACTCGCTCACGGGCCTCGGGCTTTCATCGCTTGACCGGTGGTGAGGCCGAAACGCCGCTCCCGGCCGGCGAAGAACTCGAGCGCGTCCGCCAGCTCCTCCTTGCCGAAGTCGGGCCACAGGCGATCGCTGAAGTAGAGCTCGGCATAGGCGATGTTCCACAGCAGGAAGTTGCTGATGCGCCGCTCGCCGCCGGTGCGGATCAGCAGGTCGGCATCCGGCAGCCCGCCGAGCTCGAGCGCCGCGGCGAAGCGGTCCTCGTCGATGTCGGTGGGCCGCAAGGCGCCGCTCGCGCACTGCGCGGCGAGCCGGCGGGCGGCCTGCACGATGTCCCAGCGCCCACCGTAGCTCACCGCCACCTGCAGCTTCAGGCCCGCGTTGTCGGCCGTGTGCCGCTCCGCGGCGGCGATCTGCGCCCGCAGCCGCACCGACAGGCGCTGCCGGTTGCCGATGAAGCGCACGCGCACCTGCTGGCGGTGCAGCTCCGCGATCTCGCGCTCGACGGCCTCGAAGAAGAGGCCCATCAGGCTGGCCACCTCCTCCGCCGGCCGCGACCAGTTCTCGCTCGAGAAGGCGAACAGCGTCAGGGCCTCGACGCCGAGCCTGCTGCACTCCTCGACGCAGAGGCGCACCGGCGTCAGGCCGGCCTTGTGGCCTGCCGAGCGAGGCAGACCGCGCGCGGCGGCCCACCGGCCGTTGCCATCCATCGTGATGGCGATGTGCCGCGGCGCGGAGTCCATCACACCTGCATCACTTCCTTTTCCTTCGCCGCCAGAAGCTGCTCGATGTCGGCCACGTGCTTGTCCGTGAGCTTCTGGATATCCGCTTCGGCGCGCCGCTCATCGTCCTGGGAGATCATCTTCTCCTTCAGCATGTCCTTGACGTCGCTCATGACGTCGCGGCGCACGTTGCGCACCGCGACCCGCGCGTTCTCCGCGTCGTGCCGCAGCACCTTGGTGATCTCGCGGCGCCGCTCCTCCGTGAGGGGCGGCATCGGGATGCGGATGACGGTACCTGCCGTCATGGGCGTGAGGCCCAGGTCCGACTTGAAGATGGCCTTCTCGATCGCCTGTACGACGGTCTTCTCCCAGGGAGAGACGACGAGGGTGCGGCCTTCCTCGACCGCGATGCTCGCCACCTGCTGCAGCGGCACTTCCGAGCCGTAGTAATCGACCTTCAGGTGCTCGATCAGACTCGGATGCGCGCGTCCGGTGCGCAGCTTCTTGAGGTCGCCCTGGAAGGTCTGGACGCATTTGGCCATGCGCTCACGGGCGTCTTTCTTGATGTCTTCGATCATATTGTTGCTCCGCGGCGGCGCCTAGTCGCAGGTGACGGTCGTACCGACTTCCGCGCCGCGCACGATGCGGGTGAGATCGCCGGGATTGTTGAGATTGAAGACCCGCAGGGGCAAGTGGTTGTCGCGGCACATGACGATGGCGGTCGCATCCATGACGTTGAGCTTCTCCGTGAGCACCCGATCGAAGGTGAGGTGCGCATAGCGCACCGCGGCCGGATTGCGCATCGGATCGTCGGAGTAGACGCCGTTGACCTTGGTCGCCTTGAGGAGCACCTCGGCATCGATCTCGATCGCGCGCAGCGCCGCCGCCGTGTCGGTGGTGAAGAAGGGATTGCCGGTACCCGCCGCGCAGATGACGACCCGTCCCTTCTCCAGGTGACGGATGGCGCGCCGGCGGATGTAGTCCTCGCAGACCTCGTTGATGCGGATGGCGGACATGACGCGCGCGTAGAGTCCCAGGCTCTCCAGCGCATCCTGCATCGCGAGCGCGTTCATGACGGTCGCGAGCATGCCCATGTGGTCGCCCGCCACCCGATCCATGCCGGCGCGCGCGAGGCCTGCGCCGCGGAAGATGTTGCCGCCGCCGATGACGACCGCCACCTGGACGCCCAGCCCGACGATCTCCTGCAGCTCCCCGGCGATGCGCTTGAGGACCGCGGGATCGATGCCGTAGTCGCTGCCGCCCATCAGGGCCTCGCCCGAGAGCTTGACGAGAATGCGGGAGTAGCGAGCCTCGTTATTATCTTCAGTCATACCCCAGAACGCCCTCTCGTTGATGGTCACTCCGATGGAAAAAACCCCGCGGTCAGCGGGGCTTTTTCGTGAGCTGCGGCCGCTGCGTCAATGCTTCGCCGGGCCGGAGGAGCCCTTCACCTGGGCCATGACCTCCGCCACGAAGTCCTCCTGCTTCTTCTCGATGCCCGCGCCGACCTCGAAGCGCTCGAACGCCACGACCTGCGCGCCGGCGCCCTTCAGCAGCTTCTCCACCGTCATATCCGGGTCCTTGACGAACGGCTGGCCGAGAAGGGTGATCTCCCCGAGGGACTTGCGCAAGCGGCCTTCGACCATCTTGGCGATGATCTCCGGCGGCTTGCCCCCGCCCTTACCGTCCTTCTGGCCCTCCTTCTGGGCCTGCTCGGTGAGGATCTCGCGCTCCTTGGCGATGACCTCCGCCGGCACCTCCCCCTGGGAGAGGTACTTCGGGTTGCTGGCGGCGACGTGCATGGCGAGGTCGTGCGCGAACTGCGCATCCCCGCCCTTCACCGCGACCAGCGCCCCGATCCGCGTGCCGTGGGTGTAGGCGCCCAGGTGCTGCGGCGCGGCGAGCACCGCAAAGCGCCGCACGCCGATGTTCTCCCCGATCTTCGCCACCAGCGCCCGGCGGCGCTCCTCGACGGTCTCCGAGCCATCGAGCTTCGCTTGCAGCAGGGCATCGACCGTCCGGGGACGGTCCGCCACCGCGCGATGCGCCACCGCCTTGGAGAAGGCGCGGAAATCCTGCTCGCGCGCGACGAAGTCGGTCTCGCAGTTGACCTCCACCATGGCGGCGGCGAGGCCGTCGGCGGAGCGCTCGATGGCGATGACGCCCTCGGCGGCGATGCGCGCCGCCTTCTTGTCGGCCTTGGCGAGTCCTTGCTTGCGCATGAGCTCCGCGGCCGCATCGAGATCGCCGCCGGTCTCCACCAGGGCCTTCTTGCACTCCATCATGCCCGCGCCGGTGCGCTCGCGAAGCTGCTTGACCGTGTCTGCTGTGATGCTCATGAATCGGGATTCCCGTCAGTCCGACCCGCCGCGCCCCGCGCGCGCAGGGGCACGCGACGGGCGC
>JASHVV010000156.1 GCA_030044385.1 Gammaproteobacteria bacterium | reverse complement strand
CCCCTCCTGACCGCCGCGCGCGAGTAACCATCATGTCGTTCATCCTGGATGCGTTGAAGAAGTCGGAGAGCGACCGGCAGCGGCAGAGCGGGCCGTCCCTCTTCGAGGTGAAGGTCACCCCGCCGCGGCGCACGCTGCCCATCTGGGCGGTAGCGATCGCCGTGCTCCTAGGGATCAATGCCATCGTGGTCTCCTGGATGCTGCTGCGGCGCGGACCGGCAGCGCCGCCCGCGGCCGCGGCCGCTCCCGCAGCGGCGGCTCCCACGGCAGTGCCCGCTGCCGACAAGGTAGCCGGCACGGCGGCCACGGCGACTCCGGGCGTGATGGCGCCGACGCCCGTCGCGGCGCAGTCCGCCCCTGCAACGGCCGCAGCGGCCCCTCCCGCCGCAGGGGCTGACGAGAGCGCCGGTCAGGCCCCTGCGGCCGACAATCCGAGCGACTACGCGCCGGCGGTGGAGCCGGCTTCCACACAGGGCTCCGGGGCGGCCGACGGCGAGACCGGGGACTTGCCGCTCTACCAGCAGATCGCCGCCAGCGCGAGCCTGCCGGCGCTCCATCTGGACCTGCACGTGTTCGCCGCCCGCCCGCAGGACCGCTTCGTGATGATCAACATGGAGAAGCTGGGGGAAGGGGCCTCCCTGCCGAACGGCGTGCGGGTGGAGGCCATCCGGCCGGACGGCGTGGTGCTGTCCTACCACGGCACGCGGTTCCTGCTCCCCCGGAATTAGCGCTCATTTGACCTAATTCACAGCTCCTGGCGTCCAGGACGACGGGCTTCACAGAATCGCCCCTTCGGTAGCGACAACCGAGCCCTGGCTGGTCCATCGTTTTCTGCTCAGAGAACGGGCGTTTCCAGTGGAAACCAAACGGACAGGCTCTCCCGCGCGCATGCTGATCGTCGATCGCGATCCGAAATATCGCGAGTGGCTGCGGCTGCACCTGGGAATCCTGTGCCCGGATGCCACCGTGGGCGCGATCGATCTGGCGGAATTCGAGCCCTGGACCAACATGGTGACGGGCCGCGAGTGCGACGTGCTCCTGCTCGCGGCCAGCTTCGGCGAGAGCCCGGACGACCCCCAGGCGCACGGCCTCGATCTGCTGCGCAAGCTGCGGCTGCGGGCCATCGCCTCGGCGGTGATCGCCCTGGCCGAGGACGGCAACGAGCTCACCGCGGTTCGGGCGCTGCAGCTCGGCGCCGCGGACTACCTGCCCAAGCGGCTGCTCACCCCCGAGCGGCTGAAGACCGCGGTGCGCATGGCGCTGCGGCGGATCGAGCAACGCGTCGCCCGCCGCCTCGCGGAGCTGGGGCTCACGGCCCAGTCCATTGCTCTCGATGCGCCCCTGCAGCCGCCACCGGAGTCCGCCGAGCCCGGCGAGGCCGCCGCCGCGCCGGCGGCGCCGGAATCCGACACACCGCCGCAGATTCCCGGATACACGATCGGGAAGAAGATCGGCGAGTCGGAAAAAGCGGTCGTCTACCTGGCGGCGAGCGCCGCGCTCGGCGCCGACGTCGCCTTGAAGATCAGCAAGACCTCCCGCGAGGGGAACGCCGAGCGCCAGGCGCTCGAGCGCGAATACAAGGCCATTCTCGCCATCAGCCATCCGGCGGTGGTCAGGATCCACGACTACGGCATCGAGAAGGGTCTCGAGTACCTCGCCATGGAATACTTCCCGCGCGGCGACCTCAAGGCCCGCATGTACTTCGGGGTGACGGAGGCGGAAACGCTGCGCTACCTGGAGCTGATCTCGGCGGCGCTGAGCGTCGTGCACGGCGCGGGCCTCGTGCACCGCGATCTGAAGCCGCCCAATGTCATGCTGCGCGAGAACGACGAGGTCGCTCTGATCGATTTCGGGCTGGCGCGCAACCTTCAGGGTGACGCCCACAGCACCCGTACCGGCGTGCTGCGCGGCTCGCCCTACTACATGAGCCCGGAGCAGGCCCTGGGCGAGGAGCTGGATGCGCGCTCCGACCTCTACAGCCTCGGTGTCATGTACCAGGAGATGTTGACGGGCAGGAAGCCGTTCACGGGCGGCTCGGCGATCGAGGTCCTGCAACAGCACGTGAACGCGCCGCCGCCGCGCTTGCCGCTGTCACTCTCCCGGCATGCGCCGCTGCTCGCGCGGCTGCTCGCCAAGCGCCGCGAGGATCGATTCAACACCGCCGACGAGGTGATCGAGGCCGTGGCGGCGCTGCGCCATGACGGCGTCCGCCAGGCAGAGCCAACGGCCGCCTGACGGCGCAGGCCTCATTTCCCGCGCACCGACAGCAGCAGGCGCTTCCCGGCGCGGGTGCCCGCGAGCGCCAGCACGGCCCGCCAGAAGAGGCGCTTCGCGAGCGGCACGGGACGCGGCGGAATCGCGCGGTAGAAGGCGTTGCCGATGTCGCGGTGCACGTGGACGGATGTCGCCGTGACGATCCATTCCCGGGACTCGCAGGTGATCCGGTAGCGGCCGTCGCCGAGGGCCGCCGCGGCGGCGTGGGTCAGGGAGGCGGGAAGGTCGTCGGGCGCGGGACCGATGAAGGTGAGCATGAGGATGTCGCCCGCCGAATCGGCGGCGGGACCGCTGAGTGTCAGGGCTGCGGCCGTGTGGCGGCAGGTGACGGGGCCGCGGAAGGCGGCCAGGGGTGATGGTGGGCTCAGAATCGCGACTCCAGCTCCCAGACGGTGAGCGGGGCACCGCGGCGCAGCCAGAACCCGGTCCCGACTTCGCGGAAGTTGCGCCGCAGGCGCCGCCGGTACCAGTCCGCGACGCGCAGATGCACGTTGGAATCGGTCCTCACCGGGTCGCAATTCCATTCCCAGTCGCGGCGGGTGAGCGCGCTGAAGTACAGCACTCCGCGGCACAGCCGGCCGAGGTTGCTCAGGGCGCGAGCGGCGGCGCGCGCGTCGAGATACTGGAGCACGTCGTAGCAGATGACGAGATCGAAGACGGGGGTGCCGCGGTACTGCTCGATCCGCCCTTGCTGCCAGCCATAGCGGCCGCAGAGGTAGGAGCTGGCCTCCAGACCGACATACTCGGCCCTCGGCAGGAGGCGCTCGAGCGGCGCTCGCAGCAGTCCGGTGCCGCAGCCGGCATCGAGGATCCGGCGCACCGGCAGGCCGACGTGCTCCGTGAACGCCGCGATCAGGCAGGCGCGGGCTTTCATTTCCCGGCGGGTGGTCACGGCCGTGCGCGGATCGTAGTAATAGCGGCGGTAGTACTCCCGATCGAACGGCAGCGCCGTCTTGCGGGACGCGGAGGACGTCATCGGGACAGTTTGCCGGATGCCGCCGCGCACTGCACACTTCACCCCTGCCAACCGGCAGCGAGAGGGTTCGTGCATGGGGCACAGAGGGCGCATCAGCAGCCTACGACGGGTGGTACCCGCGTTCGTGGCGGCGCTCGCCGCCACCCCGGCGCTGGTGTGGCCGGGCCCGAGCGACGCCGCCCATCCCGTGCCGGTGGCGGCCGCTTCGACGCTCGCCGTGCGAAGCCCCGATCTCGCGGCGGGCCAGGATATTGCCCTCAGTCAGGTGTACGACCGGTCCGGGTGCAGCGGCGGCAACATCTCACCTGCCCTCGACTGGCGTCACCCGCCGGCAGGCACGCGCAGCTTCGCGGTGCTGATGTTCGATCCCGATGCATCGGGCGGCGGCTGGTGGCACTGGGCGGTGTTCGACATCCCCGCGGCGGTGCGATCGCTGCGGGCCGATGCCGGTGATCCGCCCAAGCATCTGCTGCCTCCCGGGGCCATCCAGGTCCGCAATGACTTCGGCTTCCTGGGATACGGCGGGCCCTGCCCCCCACCGGGTCCGCCGCATCACTACCACCTGACGCTCTACGCGCTGCGCCTTTCCAGGCTGGGGCTCGACGTCAGCGCGAGCCCGGCGGCGGTCGCGGCCAGGGTACTGGCCAATGCCCTGGCGGAGGCGGAAATCGTGGGACGCTACGGCCGATAGCGGCCCTCGGACCGCTCCGGTATTGCGCAGCCGGGGGCCGGCAGGTACCCTTCGCGCCCCCACCATGTCCTCCCGCCCCGTCACCCGGCGTCGCGCCGAGCCGCGCGAGCGCATACCCAAAGTCGGCTTCGTCAGCCTGGGCTGCCCCAAGGCTCTGGTCGACTCCGAGCGCATCCTGACCTCGTTGCGGGCGGAAGGTTATGAGGTCTCCCCCACGTACGAGCAGGCAGACCTCGTGGTCGTCAACACCTGCGGCTTCATCGATGCGGCGGTCGACGAGTCGCTCGAGACCATCGGCGAAGCCCTGGAGCGCAACGGCAAGGTCATCGTCACCGGCTGCCTGGGCGCGCGGCCGCAGCGGATCCTCGAACGCCATCCGCGCGTGCTCAAAGTCACCGGCCCGCAGACCTATGCCGAGGTCATGTCGGCCGTCCACGAGCATCTGCCGCCGCGGCACGACCCGTTTCTCGACCTGGTGCCGCCGCAGGGTGTGCGACTGACGCCGCGCCACTACGCGTACCTCAAGATTTCCGAGGGCTGCAACAACAAGTGCAGCTTCTGCATCATTCCGGCGCTGCGCGGCCGGCTCGCGAGCCGGCGTATCGACGATGTGCTGCGCGAGGCGGAGCGCCTGGCCGCCGCGGGGGTCCGGGAGCTCCTGGTCATCTCGCAGGACACGAGCGCCTACGGGGCCGACATCCGCTATGCGCCCGCCACGTGGCGCGGCAAGGAATACCGGACGCGGCTCATCGACCTCGCCCGCGGGCTCGGGACGCTGGGCATCTGGGTCCGGCTGCACTATGTCTATCCGTATCCGCACGTCGACGAAGTCGTGCCGCTGATGGCGGAGCGTCGCGTCCTGCCTTATCTCGACATCCCCTTCCAACACGGCAGCCCCTCGGTGCTGAAACGCATGCGGCGGCCTGCCCACTCCGAGGATGTGCTGCGGCGCATCGCGGGCTGGCGGCGGGAGTGTCCGGAGCTGACGCTGCGCAGCACCTTCATCGTGGGGTTCCCCGGGGAAACGGCGCGCGAGTTCGAGGAGCTGCTCGAGTGGCTCGAGGAGGCTCAGCTCGATCGCGTCGGCTGCTTCAAATACTCGCCGGTCGAAGGCGCCGCGGCGAACGCGCTCGACGGACACGTGCCGGCGCAGATCCAGGAGGAGCGCTACTCCCGCTTCATGGAGCGCGCGGCCGCCATCAGCGCCGCACGCCTGGCGCGGCGGGTCGGCACACGCCTGCGCGTGTTGGTGGATTCCGTGGGCGAGCAGGGCGCGGTCGCGCGCAGCGAGGCGGATGCCCCGGACATCGACGGCGTGGTACGGATCGCGGCCGCGGGCGGGCTGCGCCCGGGTGACTGGGCGGATGTCGAGGTCACCGCCAGCGATACCTACGATTTGTTTGCGCGGCTCGAGGCGGCAGCGGTCGCGACGTCGCGCAAGTAGATCCGCGGGGCTGTCAGGTCCCTCCGCCCGCCGCTGCGGCCGAGGGCCAGGGATGCAGTGGCTTGGGGTCGAAGATCGACGCGGCGTCGGCGCGCCGCGGGGCCCAGGCACCCCCCTGGATCTCCGCCTGCAGCTGGCCGGGTGCCCAGCCCGCATGCCCGACGAAGATCCGCAGCCCTTGCATCGGATTGCGGCGGCGCAGCAGCTGGAGCAGCAGCTCGTGGCTCGAGCTCACGTAAACGCCGGCACACACCTGGATGGCGGTTTTGGGCGCCGATTTGGCGCGGAAGAGGTACCACACCTCGCCGAACTCGACCGGACCGCCGTAGTACACCCGCTCGTGCCGCCCGGCGAGTTGCTTGAGCTTCGGGAAGAAGCGGGAGACGGAAAGCGGCATGGGTCTGTTGATGATGATGCCGATCGGAGCAGGCCCGACGTTGTTCATCACGACGACGATCGAGCCCTCGAAATTGGGATCCGAGACGACATCCTGGGCAACGATGAGAATCGACGTGAGCTGGCTTGCCGGCGCCGGCGCGCGCGGAGCGGCCGGTCCGGGAGCGGCGCCGGCGGCCGGAATCCATCGCGGCCATCCGGCCAGGACGAGCATGCAGAGCAACGCTGTCTTCTTCGCGGCCACACTCGGATTCTACGCCCGCACCGGCGGGCCGCTGGGAAATGCAAGCCCTCGTAACGCTGAGTTGCCCGGGAAGACTCCTCTTCCGATGCCTTTCCGGACGGGGAAATAGGTGAGGCAGCTCACAGTTTTCCGCCGGCCGGTGCGCAGCGTGTCGCTGCCGCACTACAGGGTTGCGGGTATCGTGGCCCCGAGGCATGCCGACCCGGTCCCGCCCCTAGGGGCCTGGCCGGCCATCGCCAGGGACACGGTACATCCGTGTTTATAACCCACAGCGAGGCGGGTTTACCGGCGCCGGCTTGAATTTCGCGGTCGTACCAGATTTCGTCGCCATCGGCGGCCTGATAGCGGTCTTCTGGACGCTTTTGCGGCGCACCCGGCAGAACCGCCTCAATTTCTGGCTGGTCGGCTGGGTCCTGCTGCTGATCCACATCGTGGCGCAGTTCGTGGCCCAGAATACGCCCGGCAGCGCGAACGCCGCGTATTCCGTCGCGGTCTCGATGCTGGTCATGATCGCCAACGCGTTCATCTGGGCCAGCAACGATCAGCTCGAGATCGGGTGGCGCAACCTGTCGATCGTCGTGTTCAGCGCCGTGCCCGATGCGGCCTTTCTGACATGCGACACCTACGGTATCCAGACAGTCTGGCCTTACGTGGCGATGACCGCGCTGGGAACGGGCTCGATGTTGTGGATGCTGCGCGCCTGGCGCGGCGCAACCGATCAGCCGACGCTGCGCTGGCGTACGTCGCTCGTGGTGGCGGCCTACGCGGTGCAAGGCGCCCTGGTGGCTTTGCATCAGCCGGACGAGGCGGTGACCTGGATGCTCGTCTGGCACTATCTGGCGGTCGCGGAATTCTATCGGGTGACCGCATCGCATCCCTCGGCCAGCGTGCGCTTCACCGTGGTCAGCTTCATTGCCTGGGCCTTCGTCTTCCCGATCGCCGACCTGATGGGGGTACTCTGGCCCAACGCCCACGTGGACGCCGAGGTATGGAACCTGCCCAAGTTCCTGGTCGCCACCGGCATGACGTTCACGCTGCTCGAAGAGCAATTGTCGAATGCCGAGTACGCCTCGCTGCACGACGATCTCACCGGCCTGCCCAACAGGCGCATGCTGGCGCGCCGGCTGCGCGAGACCACGGAGGCGGCGAGAGCCGCAGGCTCCCGGGTGGCGCTGGTCGTGATCGACCTCGACGGCTTCAAGGAAATCAACGATACGCTGGGCCATGCGGCCGGCGACGAGGTATTGCGCTGGGCCGCGCGGCAGTTTCGCACCCAACTGCGCCCGCAGGATGTGCTGGCCCGCCTGGGCGGCGATGAGTTCGCCGTCATTCTCACCGAGATCGCCGATCGCGACGCCGCTCACCGTGCGGCGCAGAGACTGCGGCATGCGCTCGAGGCCGGCATGGTGATCCTCGGCCGGCAACTGGCGATTCGCGCCAGCGTCGGCTTCTCGATCTATCCGGACGAGAGCGACGACGTCGACCGGCTCTACGCCATTGCCGACCGCGCCATGTACGACCGCAAGCAGCGGCGGCCGGAGCAGGAGCTGCTCGCGAATTGCGCCGACGCACTGCTCTCGCGCGCGGATCCTTCGCAAAGCTGAGCTCCACATGAAGCCAGCCAGCTTGGCCGGCGATGCCGGAACGTCGCCGACCGAGGCAGGCTCATCGACCGCGGATCGGCTGCTCAGCGTCGGCGAGGAGGCCGGCGCACTGGCCGCGAAGGAAATGCTCGAGCTCGCAGAGGTGCTGCGCCGCGAGCGCAGCCTGCTGCGGGCGATCATCGAATCGCTTCCGGCCCACATCTACGCCAAGGACAGAGAGAGCCGGTTCATCGCCTGCAATGCCACGGTCGCACGCTGCATGGGCACCACCCCTCTGGAGGCCATCGGCAAGACCGACTTCGACTTTTATCCGCGGGAGATGGCCGCGGGTTTCTTCGCGGACGAGCAGGCGCTGATTCGCTCCGGCCAGCCTCTGATCGAGCGCGAGGAGCGGGTGCTCGACCAGACGACCGGAGAGGTGCGCTACTTTGCGTCGACCAAGGTTCCGTTCCGCGATGACGCCGGTGACATCATCGGCATCATCGGCCTCGGGCGCGACATCACCGAGCGCAAGCGGGCGGATGAGCGCATTCGTTTTCTCGCAACTCACGACAGCCTCACCGAGTTGCCCAATCGGGCGACCTTCAGCGAGGCGCTGGCGGCGGCCATCGCCGATGCCCGGACGCGCGGCGGCCGCTTCGCGATCCTGTTCGTCGACCTGGACCATTTCAAGTTCATCAACGATTCTCTCGGCCACGAAGCGGGCGACTCGCTCCTGAAGCAGCTGGCCGCGCGCCTGCGCGCCAGCGTTCGCGCCAACGATCTGGTGGCGCGGCTCGGCGGCGACGAGTTCGTGTTGCTCTGCAAGGATCCCGCCGACCTGGAGCACATCGAGGCTCTCGCATCACGCGTGCTCGAATCCGCCATTCGGCCCGTCGCGTTGCTCGGCCAGGAGCGTCGCATCAGCGCGAGCGTCGGAGTGGCCGTGTATCCGGACGACGGAGACACGGAGCGGGTCCTGATGAAGAGCGCCGATACGGCGATGTATACCGCGAAAGAGGAGGGCAAGAGCACATACCGGCTCTCCTCCCGCCGCCTGCGGACCGAATCGCTGGAGCGTGCCCTGCTGGAGAGCGAGCTGCGCCAGTCGATCGAGCGCAACGAGCTGATCGTTCACTATCTGCCCAAGCTCGAGCTGAATTCCCGGGTCATCACGGGCGCGGAAG
Organism: Gammaproteobacteria bacterium; assembly: GCA_030044385.1. Taxonomy (GTDB): domain Bacteria; phylum Pseudomonadota; class Gammaproteobacteria; order Steroidobacterales; family Steroidobacteraceae; genus 13-2-20CM-66-19. The sequence continues at coordinate 2,974 of JASHVV010000156.1, read as the reverse complement.
CTCTGCTGCGCTGGTCCCGGCCGGATCTGGGCCTGCTGCCGCCGTCCGAGTTCCTGCCGCTGGCGGAAGAGACCGGCCTGATCGTGCCGATCGGGATGTGGGTCCTCAAGACGGTCTGCCGGCAACACATGGCGTGGCGCAGCGCGGGGCTGCCTCCGGTCCAGATATCGGTCAACCTGGCTGCGCGCCAGTTCCACGACGAGCACCTGGTGCCCGGGGTGCTGGCCGCCCTCATGGAATCCGGAATGCCGCCGCAGATGCTGGAGCTCGGTCTCTCGGAGACCCTGCTGCTGCAGGACACGCCACACGTCACGCGCGTTCTGCGGCAGTTGCGGCGCGCCGGAGTCAAGCTGGCCGTCGACAACTTCGGCGCGACTTACCTGTCGCTGGCGGTCATCAGGGAGCTCCCCATCGACACTCTGAAGGTGGGCCGAGCACTGCTGCGCGATATCGACCAGGCCGAGACGCGCGCCTTCGCGGACGCGATCATCGCCATCGGCAAGTCATTGCGCCTCACGGTCGTGGCGGAGGGCATCGAAAGCGCCGGCCAGGCGGCTTTCGCGAGCGATCGCGCGTGCGATGCGATTCAAGGCTTCTACGTGAGCCGGCCGGTCGCCGCCGCCGAGTTCGGCGAGCTGCTGGGCCGCCGCGGCGGCTGAGGCGTCCGCTGCCCGCTACGGGGGCGAGAGCTGCGTGATGTGCGCTGCGGCCCGCAGCTGCGCGGTGCGCGCGATCAGCGCCTGTTGCAGCAGAATTTCGTCGATGCGCGGCTTGATCGCCGCCAGCGGCAACGTCTGGGTGCCGAGCAGCATCACGATGTGCACGCCCGAGCTGTTGGCGAACGGCTCGCTGATCCCGCCGATACGCAACTCCGAGGCGATTCTCAGCACCTCGCCCATTTCGGGCGCGTTCGCCACATAGGGTACCGTCACGGGCGCCGAGAGCCAGCCCAGGTCCCCGCTCTTCGGCCGGCTCACCGGGTCGTGCGAATAGAGAATCGCGGCGCGCGCGAACGGCACGCCCTGCGCCAGCAGGGCGCGTACGCGCTCGGCGGTCACCATGTCAGGCAGCAGGATCTGCAGCAGATGATATTGCTGCACGGCGCGAGCGGCGACCAGCTGGTCATACTCGGTCTGCTCCTGCTGCGGGGTCACCCTGTAGGATTTCGCGAACTGCGCGGCGTCCACCGACGACAGATAACGCATGTCGGACAACTGGCGCCCGGCCTTCAGGGCGGCATTGAGCTGCAGGCGGCTGCCCTCCTGCGCCAGCAGGGCCGTGTTGACCAGCTCATCGAGCAGCGCCTGGCGGATCGCCGGCGACAGGCGCGCCAGCGGCTGGCCGGTCTTCGACAGTGCGTACACCTCGAGCATGGTCTCGCTGATGTCCTGACCGTTCACCCGCGCGAGCGTCGGATCGGCCGGCTGGGTCGCGGCCAGCGCCGCGCCGCAGGCCAGGCACGCGGCCACCATCAGGACTGCGAGTCGCGCACCGCGGCCCATCAGGGAATCCCGATGGCGAATCCAGCGGCGAAATTCGCGGTATTGCCGCCGTAGGAAGCGCTCAGTTTAAACCTGACCGACTTCCACGGCGCGGCCACGACGCCGACCGCGGCGGCCGTCTGTCCCCCCTGGCTGCCAACGCCCGCACCGACGCCGAACCGATCGCCGTCCGGCACATCGATCTGACTCATTGCCGCGTCCATCGCACCGGTCTGATTGACCAGCTCCACCACTGCCGCCCGGGTGTCCTGCAATTGCTCGAGGTTGACGGCATCCGTCGCCTCCGTGCCGGGGGCCAGATTCACGAGCTGCCGCTCGTTGCCTGGCGACCCGATCGACACCGTGTCGGGGCGGGTGGCGGTGGAATAACTTCCGATGGCCACCGAATTCGATGCCGTTGCCACGGCATAGCCGCCGTACGCGTCCGAGTACTCGCCGGCGGCCACGGCTCCATTGCCGAGGGCGACATTGGGGCTGAAGGTGCTGCGCGCACCGTTGTAGCCGGCCGTCGCGCCGCCGCCGATCGCAACAGCGCCGATCGTCTGAGCCTGAGAGCCCTGTCCGATCGCAACCGATTCATCGCCGTTGGCGTACGCGTCCGAGCCGTAGGCGCTTGCGCCGGCGCCGGTCGCTTGCGCCGACTGACCGGTGGCCGTCGTGAATTCTCCCGACGCCTCCGCGGCCTGACCCAACGCGGTGGAGGCGAGCCCGGAGGCTGTCGACGCCTCTCCATAGGCCGACGCGTTCGAGGCCGTCACTGACGCGCCCTGACCGACGACCGTTGCAAAGACTCCGGAGGCTTGCGTTCCCTGTCCGACCGCCACGGTATCCACGGCAGTGGCGGACGCCGATTGACCCACGGCGAGTGAATTGATTGCGCTGGCGACACTGGCTGCGCCCAGCGCCGTGGATGAGACACCGCTCGCCGCAGCCGCGGTGCCGACCGCAGTCGATTGCGAGGCCGACACGATCGCGTCCTGTCCGACAGCAGTTCCGGACGCACCCGTTACCGATGCATCCTGCCCGATGGCGGTGGCGTCCAGATTGGTCGCCTGCGCATTCTGTCCGTACGCGGTGCTTGCGAGCGCCGAAGCCGCGCTACTTTGACCCACGGCGGTCCCATCGAGTCCAAAGTCCTGCGCGCCCTGCCCCACGGCGACGCCGGAGCCACCGACGGCTTCTGCGTCCTGACCCACGGCCGTGGCGTTCTGGCCCACTGCGAGGGCATTCTGGCCGAACACGGCTGAATCACTACCGCCCGCGGTAGCTGCCTGACCCACCACGGTGGAGTCAGTGCCCTCGGCGGTCGCGCTCTGCCCGACTGCAACGGTATCGTCCATGACGGCAAGCGAGTTCTGCCCCACGGCGCTCGAGCCCGCGCCGAGCGCCGTCGCGGACTGCCCCAGCGCCGTGGTCTGCGCGGCGCCTGCGATGGATTGCTCGCCGAAGCTCGAGCTGTCCTGTCCGATCGC
>JASHVV010000155.1 GCA_030044385.1 Gammaproteobacteria bacterium | reverse complement strand
CGAGAGCGCGTGCCGCCCTGCCGCGAGAAGCCTGCCGAGCGCCTCGTCGGACATGCCCAGCCGATCGAGGACCACGGCATCGAAAGTGCGCTCGAGGCGCGCGAGATCTCGCGGTCCGAGCACCTCGCCACCCGCGGCGAGGAGCACACGGCACCGCAGGCCGGCGCGCTCGGCCGTCGCGCGCGTAATCTGCGACGAGCGGCGCGAGCACGCGAGAACGGTGCACTGCCCGCCCAGGCCTGCCGCAGTCTCGATGAGCTCCGGATGGTCGGCGCCGACGAGCAGCACCGAGCCTGCCGGGGTGACCGCCTCCGCCGACTCGACGAAACCTCGCAGCTCCCTCCCCAGACGCGATGCCGCCGGCGCTCCCGTCTGCACTCCGTCACCCTGGATCGCCTGCTCCCGGGCCCGTTCCCGGTCGCGGGTGAGCAGCGGATCGCTGCGGTCGATCTGTCCGAGCAGGCCCTGGACGAAGCCGGCGGCGGATCCACTGCGGGCCAGGCCGTAGTGCACCCATTGTCCCTGGCGCGCCCGCTCGATCAGGCCGGCCTCCCCGAGAATCCTCAGGTGCCGCGACACCCGCGGCTCGCTCTGGCCCAGGATCTGCGCGATATCGGAAACGCTGAGCTCCCTGGCGGCGCAGAGCGCCAGCAGGCGCAACCGCGTCGGCTCACCGGCGGCGCGGAGCCAGCTCACCAGCTGGTCATGGGGAGGCGAAGGCATAGGCTATATAAAGACTTGCGCAATTCTTTAATTGCAGTGTACAGAAAGCCGTACGCCAGCGCAAAGGCGGCCTATCGTTTCAGTTATGCCTCAATCTCAGTGGATGGTGGAAGAATGGCCGCCGGGCTCGGAGCCACCCTCGAAGATCGCCTCGACATCGCCCTCCTCGAAACGGTAGGGCCGATGGCAGAACTCGCAGGTGACCGTAACCACCCCCTGCTCGCGCAGCACATCCCGCACCTCGTCGGGTCCGAGCGCCCGCAGGAGGCTGGTCACCCGGCCCTGGCTGCAGCGGCATTCGAACTGCACCGGCGCACCGCGGAAGAGGCGCATGTCGTGAGCCGCAAAGCCGCGGCCGAGCAGCTCCTCCACCGGACACTGCAGCAGATCCGCGGCGCTCAAGCGCTCGATGCCGCGCTCCGCCTGCTCCCAGACCTCGCTCATCTGCGACTCATCGGTGCCGGCATCCTGCGGCAGCTTCTGGACCAGCACACCGGCGCCTCTCTCGCCGTCCGCCGCCAGCAGCACGCGGGTCGGCAGCTGCTCCGAGCGGGCAAAATAGGCCTCCAGCGAGCCCGCCAGCGAATCGCCGCCGAGGGGCACGATCCCTTGATAGCGCATGCTGCGCTCCTCCGCCTCCACGGTGACGGCGAAGCGGCCTTCGCTGCCGACCAGGCCGCGAAAGACCTCGCCACTCGCCGCGGACCCATCCGCGGACAGCGCCGCGACCGCTGCCTCATCGAAGCGCGCCACCGCGCGCAGCCGATAATCGTGACTGCACTGCGCCACGAGGAGGCTCACCGCCCCGTTGCCCTGCAACTGCAGGGTCAGCTGGCCGCGGAATTTCAGCGTCGCGGCGAGCAGCACCGAGGCGGCCACGGCCTGGCCGAGCAGCTCGCGAACCGGCTGCGGATAATCGCGATGGGCGCGCAGCTCCTGCCAGGCGCCTTCCAGGCGCACCCAGTGCCCGCGGACCGGGCGGTTCTCGACGATGAAGCGACGAACTTCGTCGCGGGGAGCGGTTGGCGGATTCATCCCCGCACAATGGGGCGTCCGCTCCTTTTACTCAACCCTGCCAGAACCCTGCAGCCCAGGATGTGACTTTCGAATATCTTTGTTTACTTAGCTTTTGAAGGTAATTGTATGTAAACTGAAACATATGAGCGAGCTGCTGCACCGCACCGACACCGCCTGGCGGCAGCTGCATGGGCTGGCGACGGCCACGGAGATCCAGCACCAGCCGGCGATGTGGCGCGCCATGGCGCGCGGACTCGAGGCGCAGCGGCAGCGGATCGAGGCGTTTCTCGGCAGTTGGCTCGAGCAGCCCGCGCACCGGGTGATTCTCACCGGCGCCGGCAGCTCCGCGTACATCGGCGAGCTGGTGGCGGACGGGCTCGAGGCGGCACGGCCGGCGGACATCCGGGCCGTGCCGAGCACCACCTTGCTCACGCACCCGCAGCAATATCTCGATCCCGCAAGGCCCACCCTGCTCGTGTCGCTCGCGCGCAGCGGCAACAGCCCCGAGAGCCTCGAGGCGGTGCAGCTCGTGCGCCGGACCGTGACGGCGGCGCGCTTCCTCAACATCACCTGCAACGGCGCGGGCAGCCTCGCGCGCGCCGGCGAGGCGCGCCCCGACACGCTGAGCCTGCTGATGCCGGAGGACAGTTGCGATCGGGGTTTCGCCATGACGAGCAGCTTCAGCACGATGTTGCTCGCCGCCCTCCTGGTGCTGGACTGCGCCCCCTGGAGCGTCCGGCTGCAGCGGGTGGCGCCGCTGGCGGAGCGTGCCGATGCCGCACTGCGCGCATGGGCGCCGGGAATCGCCGCACTGGCCGCGCAGCCGCTGGCGCGGATCGTATTCCTCGGCAGCGGCCCGCTCGAGGCGCTCGCCCGGGAGGCCGCCCTCAAGGTGCTCGAGCTGACGGGCGGACGCGTGCTGGCCATGGCAAACACCAGCCTCGGATTCCGCCACGGCCCCAAGGCCGTGCTCAACAGGGACTCGCTGGTCGTGGTGTTCCGCAGCAGCGCCCGGATCGCGCAGCGTTATGAGCAGGATCTGATCGATGAGCTCAGGCGCGAGCAGATTGCGGGTCGCGTGCGGACCGTGGGCGCGGATACCGGCGGGCCGGGCGCGCCGGATTTTTCGGTGCCGCCGCTGGCGCAGCCGGACGCCTGGCTCGCCGCGCTGTGGCTGCTCATGCCGCAGCAGCTCGCCTTGCACCGGTCGGTCGAGCTGGGGCTCACCCCCGACGACCCTTTTCCGGACGGTACCCTGAACCGCGTCGTCACCGGCGTCACTCTTCATTCCGAGGCGGCGCGCTGACGGCCGCCGGTGTGGCGCGCTGCCCGATCTTTCCGCTATGTTTCCCCGATGACCGATTCGCCGGATCCGCAGAGCGAGACGCTGCCCGCGGAGGTGCTCAGCGCCCATCAGGACCTCGCCGCGGGCAACATCGAGCGCGCGGAAAGCACCATCCGCGCCTTCCTGCAGCAGCACGGCATCCACGTCGAGGGCATGCGGGTGATGGCCCTGGTCGCGGTCAGGCGCGACGTGCTCGATGTGGCCGAGGAGCTGTTGGCGCAGGTGGTGCGCCGCGCTCCGGGGCATCACGCGGCGCGCGGAGAATATGTGGCGGTGCTCAATCGGCTGCACAAGTTCGCCGCGGCCCTGCCGCACGCGGAGCACGTGCTGCGCGCCCACCCGCAGTGGCGCGACTACCGGCTGCTGCATGCCGATACGCTCGCCGGCTTGGGCCGATACCGGGAGGTCATCGACATTCACCAATCGCTGCTGGCGGACGCCTCGCAGCCCGCTCGCCACCACCTCGCCATGGGCCACGCCCACAGGGGGCTCGGTCTCGTCGATCAGGCGGTGGCCGACTACGCCCGCGCCATTGCCGCTCGACCCGCTTGCGGTGAGGCGTGGTGGAGCCTCGCCAACCTCAAGGTCCGTCGGTTTGCGCCGCAAGAGCAGTGCGCGCTCAATCAGGTCCTCGGGGCCGAGCGCCTCGCGGACGAGGACCGGATCGGACTGGAGTTCGCCTACGCCAAGTGCCTCGAGGATGAGCGGCGCTTCGATGAGGCCCTGGAGCATTACACCCGGGGCAACGCCCTGAAGGCACGGCTGGCACCGTATCTGCCGGAGGTGGTCGACCGTATCGTCACCGAGAGCCGGGAGCTCTTCACCCCGGAGTTCTTCGCGGAGCGGGCGGGCTGGGGCAATCCGGACGCTGCCCCGATCTTCATCGTCGGCCTGCCGAGATCCGGCTCGACGCTCGTCGAGCAGGTGCTCGCGTCCCACCCCGCGATCGAGGGCACTATGGAGCTGCCGCAGATCAATCACCTGGTCCAGGCGGTGTGCAGCGCCGCCCGACCCGGGCGGGGACTGCAGCCGTACCCCTCGGCGCTGGCCGCGCTCGATGCCGCAGCGATCGGCGCGCTGGGCGGGCGGTACCTCGAGAGTACGCAGGTCTTTCGCACGGGCCGGGCGTACTTCACCGACAAGATGGGCGAGAACTTCCTGCACGTGGGATTCATCCGGCTCATCCTGCCGCGCGCGCGGATCATCGACGTCCGCCGGGATGCCATGGCCTGCTGCTTCAGCAACTACAAGCAGCTATACGCCGCCGGACAGGAGTTCTCCTATGACCTCGCGGCGCTGGCGCATTTCTATACCCGCTACCTTTCCATGACCCGCCACTGGGACTCGGCTCTTCCCGGTCACGTCTACCGGCTGCACTACGAGCGGCTGGTCGGGGATCTGGCCGGCGAGGTTCGCCGCCTCCTGCAGTACCTGGGGCTGCCCTTCGACGGGCGCTGCCTCGAGTTCCACCGCACCGATCACCGGGCCCGCACGGCCAGCTCCGAGCAGGTGCGCCGGCCGATCAACACCGACGGCCTCGGCCAGTGGCGCCGCTTCCAGGACGGACTGGAGCCCCTGCGCCGGCATCTGCGCCGCGAGGCGGAGACGGCCGGCGTCCGGGATCTGCTCTAGAA
>JASHVV010000154.1 GCA_030044385.1 Gammaproteobacteria bacterium | reverse complement strand
CCACAGTTTCGTCACCTCGCCGTTACGTGCCCACAGGAGGTTGATCCGATTCAACGCCTCCGAAATCGCGTGATGGGATGTCGCCCTCGTGGCTTTCGTGTTTTGACGGATTTGAACGCCCACGAAAATGAGCGAGGCGACAACCGCGGCCGAGCCGAGCGTCTGCGAGATATCCGCAATCTCAGCGAGAGTCATCTGCGTTGTCCTCTTTGAGCGGACGGTGGGCGGATATCCCGTCGCCAGGTGAGACTCCCAGCGCTCGAAGCTCCTGACGAGTAGCCTGCGGGCTTCTTCGGAGCCTGACGACCGGATGGCGTCATCTAAACAGGGGTGGACCATGAAGTCCAGTCGGAATGGCGGAGCTTGGCGCGCGTATTCCGACCTGCGGCCGTTCTTCATCGTCGAACCAGATCGGCGTAGGATGGGATCGATGGGGAGCGAGGCAATCAACCGTCTGCTGGTGGTCGATGACGAGGCGGCGCAGGTCGAGGCGCTGTGCCGTACGCTCGAGGACGAGGGGTACTCGGTCGTGGGATTCACTGGCGCCGGGGCGGCGCTGACCGCGCTGAGCGCGGGGTCCTTCGATATCGTGCTGACGGACCTCACCATGCCCGGCATGGACGGCATCGCCTTCCTCAATGCCGCGAGGCAGATCGACCCGGAGCTCGCGGGCATCGTCATGACGGGCCACGGCACTCTCGCGACCGCCGTGGAGGCAATGAAAGCCGGCGCGCTCGATTACATCCTCAAGCCGTTCGACCTGCGGGTGATCCTGCGCGTGCTGGCGCGGACCCAGGCCATGCTGCGGCTGCGCCGCGAGAATGCCGCACTCCTCGAGCGGCTGTCGCAGCGAACGGTGGAGCTCGAGACCGCCAATCGCGAGCTGCGGGTGGCGAACCGCGAGCTCGAGGCTTTCGGCGATTCCGTGTCGCACGACCTGCGCGCCCCGCTGCGCACGATCGACGGCCTGCTCAACGTGGTGCAGGAGGACTTCGGCGCCGGCGTTGCCCCCGAAGCGCGCCGGCACCTGGAGGCGATCGCCGCCCAGGCGACGCGCATGAGTGAGCTCATCGAGGACATGCTGCGCCTGTCGCGCCTCGGCCGGGAGCCGCTGCAGAAGCGGCCGGTCGACATGCGCGGCCTCGTGCAGGAGGTCGTCGGCGAGCTGCACGCGGCCGAGGCGGCGCGCGCTCTCGACATCAGGATCGGCGAGCTGCCGCCGGCGCAGGCCGATCCGTCGCTGCTGCGCCAGGTGTGGGTGAACCTGGTCGCCAACGCGCTGAAGTTCACGCGCCGCCGCGAGCAAGCCGTGATCGAGATCGGCGGCGCCGCGCACGCCGCGCACAAGCTGTATTCGATCAGAGACAACGGCGCCGGCTTCGATCCACGCCGGGCGGAGCGGCTGTTCGGGATCTTTCAGCGCCTGCATGCCGCCAAGGAATTCGAGGGAACAGGAGTCGGCCTGTCGATCGCGCGCCGCATCGTCGAGCGCCACGGCGGCAGCATCTGGGCGGAGGGCGAGCCGGATCGCGGCGCGGCGTTCCACTTCACTCTTCCCTGACGCCCGCGCGTGATCTTCCTCTCAGGCGAGAGCCGCGCGGGGATGACATAATCCGCCGCCTCATGCCGCACCGCGCAACGTCTTACTCGTCCAAGATCCTCTCCCTGCTGCTCTGCGCCGCCGCCGCCCTGGCCGCGCTGCCGGCGCATGCGCAGTGGCGCGCGCTCCAGGCGCTCGCGAGCCGCGGAGCGCTGGTAACGGCCGCCGCCATCGATCTCGACGACGGCCACGTGATCGAGCAGCTCGATGCCTCGCGGCGCCTCACTCCGGCATCGCTCACCAAGCTCACCACCGCGGCGCTCGCGCTGCAGACCTGGCCGGCCGGCAAGATGTTCGAGACGCGCCTGCTCGCCAACGCGCCCATCGTGCGCGGCCGGCTGACGGGCGATCTCATTCTTCAGGGCGCGGGCGACCCGTCGCTCGACGATGAGTCGCTGTGGCAGTTGGCCGCGCAGGTGCGCGGCGCAGGGGTGGCCGTGGTGAGCGGCGACCTTTTCGTCGATCCGGCGCCGTTCGGCGTCGTGGCCTGCGAGGCGCAGGATCGCTGCCACGCGCTCGAAAGCAGCGATTCCGCATACAACGCGCCGCTCGCCTCGGTCGGCGTCGATTTCGGCAACTGGTGCGTGGTCGTTCGGCCGACGGCGCCGGGCGCCGCGGCCCTGGTGCGCGGCTGTGGAGTGACGCACCTGCCCATCGCCGTACAGGGGGCGATCCGCACGGTCGCGAGGGGTGGCAGGCAGACTCTTTGGATCGAGCGGCGGACGGGCCCGGACGGCGACGATGAGCTGCAGGTCGGCGGCGACGTTCCGATGGGCGACGATCAGACGGTGTACCGCTCGATGTCCAATCCGCTGATCGGAGTGGGCCTGTTGCTCAAGGAGACCCTGCGCGAGCTCGGCGTCGACGTCGCAGGGTCGGTGGTCGTTCGCGCCGGTCAACCGCCGGGCGGCAGCTATGAGCTGGGCGATGTCGAGGGCCTCAGCCTGCAGGAGCAGCTGGGGCGCATGCTCCGATTCTCCAACAACTACATCGCCGATGTGCTCACCATGGACATGGCGGCGAGCGTGGACGATCATCCACCGCAGGCGCTGGCATCGGCTGGGCGGCTGTTGTCGGACTTCGTGGAACGCGTGGAGGCGCGCGACCGTCCCGCGACCCGTGTCCCGCCGCCGCTCTACAGCGGCAGCGGTCTCACTACCGACAACCGCCTGTCGGCCAACGACCTCGTGCGGCTGCTGGCCTACCAGTATCACGACGCGCGCCGCTTCCCGGCGTTTTACGGTGGACTGGTCGTGCCGCGCGATGCTCCGTTCGTCTTCCTGCGGCAGGGGGATGAAGCCTGGCTCGATCGCGTGGCGCTGAAGACCGGCACGCTCGACGATCCGCGCTCCGTCTGCGGCATCGCCGGCTATCTGCGCAAGCGCAACGGCGGCTGGATCGCATTCGCCGCCATCGTCAACGGCGGGCCGGCGTGGAAGCACGTGCCGCTCTTCCAGGCGATCGCAGCCGAGCGCGCCGACATCCAGTCGTTGCTCGACCGGTACTGACCGGCGTGCGCGCCATCGACAAGCCCGCTTTGAAAGCCGCCGTCGATCACTGGGGAGAGCGCATGCCGCGCTCGCTCGGTCCGTGGGGCGCCACCTTCGTCGTCATCGGCGTCACGATAGGCAGCGGCATTTTCAGGGTGCCGGCCACCGTGGCGGCGCAACTGCATGCGCCCGGGCCGGTGATGCTCTGCTGGCTGCTCGGCGGGCTCATCACCGTTTGCGGTGCGCTCTCGGTTGCCGAGCTCGGCGCGGCGCTGCCCCGGTCGGGCGGCATCTTCGCGTACCTGCTCGAATGCTACGGACCCTTGCCCGCATTCTTGTATGGATGGGCCTGTCTCACGATCGTCACTCCGGCCGCCATGGGCGCCACCTCGACCATCTTCGCCGAATATCTCGGCTACTTCCTGCCGATCTCGGCGGCGAGCGTGCACTACGTGGCCGCGCTCACGATCGCCGTGGTGGCCATCGTCAACTACATCGGCTTGCGGCGTGCCGCTGCCGTCATGAACGTCACGACTGCCGCGAAATTCATCGCCGTCGTCGTGTTGGGGCTGCTGGCGTTCACCGCGGTCCGCCCGCCGCCGACTCCGGCTCCGCCGGTGACCGCCACGCACGGCGCCGGCGCGGAGCTGATCGTGAGCGCGCTGATTCCGATCCTGTGGACATATGACGGCTGGTCGAACCTCACGTCAGTGGGAGGCGAGATCTCGCGGCCGCAGAGATCGCTGCCCGTGGGGCTGGTGCTCGGCACCGCGTGCGTGGTGGTCGTGTATCTCCTGCTCAACCTCGGCTTCTGGCACGCCTTATCGGCGTCGGAGATGGCCAGCTCGCCGCTCGTGGCTGCGGCCGCGGCCGCGCGCATACCCTCGATCGGCAGAGCCGGCGCGGCGCTGATCGCGGGCCTGGTGCTGGTCTCCAGCTTCAGCGGGCTCAACGGCTCGATGATGACCGATCCCAGGATCATCTACGGCATGGCCGACCGAGGGCTCTTTTTCCGCTCCGTGGCCCGCGTCTCGCCCCGCTTCAACAGTCCGTCGCTGGCGATCGGGCTGTCGGCGGCGCTCGCGTGCGTGTACGTGCTGCAGAATGATTTTGCGCAGCTCGCCGACCGGTTCGTTCTCGGCGTCTGGCCGTTCTACGCGGCGACCGTGGCGGGAGTGTACGTGCTGCGCCGCAAGCGGCCCGACCTGCCGCGCCCCTACCGCGTCTGGGGCTATCCGGCGCTGCCGGCCCTGTTCCTGATCGCCTCGCTCGGCCTGATGGGCAACGCGCTCGTCACCGATCCCCGGGACACGGGACTCACACTGCTCATCATCGCCGCAGGCGTGCCGGCCTACGCCGTATGGAAGGGACTCGACTACTGGCGTCGTCCGAAAGCAAGCCAGTAAGCGGCCCAGGGCCGCTCCC
>JASHVV010000153.1 GCA_030044385.1 Gammaproteobacteria bacterium | reverse complement strand
ACCGCTCGTTCGATCATTATTTTGGGCATCTGAGCGGGGTACGCGGTTACAACGACCGCTTGGCGGTGCGCCTCGCCAGCGGCAAGCCGGTCTGGTTCCAGCCGCGCATGCAGCGGCCGGATGAGCCGATCCTCCCCTTCCATCTCGATACGCACGCCTGCTCGGCCCAGCTCATGCGGGACCTCGACCACAGCTGGGAGTCGCAGCATGGCGCCATCGCCGCCGGACGCATGGATGCGTGGCCTCTCAACAAGACAGACATGACGATGGGATACTTCCTGCGCGAGGACATCCCGTTCTATTACGCGCTCGCCGACGCGTTCACGATCTGCGATCACTATTTCTGCTCGATCGCCGGTCCCACCTGCCCCAACCGGTCGATGCTGTGGACGGGCTCGATCGACCCTCAGGGCACGGGCGGCGGTCCGTTCATCGACGACGACACATGGATCTACACCAAGGGTGTAAAGCCCTTCACCTGGACCACGTATGCGGAGCGGCTGCAGCAGGCCGGGATTACCTGGCAGGTCTATCAGGAGGGGCTGGAGGAAATCGACAACGACCCGATGACGGGTAACTACGGCTGCAATGCGCTCGCGTACTTCAAGCCTTTCGCCGACGCTCCGGCGGGCTCGGAGCTGCAGCGGCGCGCGATGTCCGCGGGCGGGCTCGCCCGGCTGCGCGCAGACGTCCTCCGCGAGCGCCTGCCGCAGGTCTCCTGGATCGTCGCGCCGGCTGCCTATTGCGAGCACCCTTCCTATCCGCCCGCCTACGGCGCGATCTACATCGCCCGCGTCCTCGAGGCGCTGACCGCAAATCCCGGAGTCTGGGGCAAGACCGCCCTGCTGTTGGATTACGACGAGAACGACGGCTTCTTCGACCATATGGTGCCGCCACAGCCGCCGACGCCCGTGTTGCCTGGCCTATCCACGGTGTCGACCGAGGGCGAGATTCACAACATCGTGAATCCCGATCACCGCACGCTGTACACGCCGGACCAGCTGCCCTACGGCCTCGGGCCGCGCGTGCCGATGCTGGCCATCTCACCGTGGAGCAAAGGCGGCTACGTCTGCTCCGAGGTGTTCGATCACACCTCCGTGATCCGCTTCATCGAGGCGCGGTTCGGAGTCAAGGAGCCGAGCATCACGCCCTGGCGCCGGGCCATTTGCGGCGATCTGACTGCCGCCTTCGACTTCGCTTCCTACAGCAGCCGGCAGGTCCATCTCCCGAGCACCTCCGACTATCGGGACATGGTCTACAGCCAGGCCAAACTGCCGCCGCCGGTCGTTCCCGACCGGCAGGCCAGCGGGATCCTGGCGCAGGAGCCGGGCGTGCGGCCGGCGCGCGCCCTGCCCTATGCGCTCGAGTTGAGCCTCGGAGCGCGTGATGGCGGCGTCCGGCTGCAGTTCGACAATCGCTCGACCACGGGTGTCTGCTGTACTGCGTATTGGGACGGCAGCTTCGCCGTCCCACGACGCTATACCATCGGCGCGGGACATCGGCTCGAGGACCTCGTGCATCCTGCGGCGAGTCAGCGCCTCGCGCTGTCCGTTCACGGCCCCAATGGGTTTCTGCGGGCGATACGCGGCCCGGGCGATTGCGCGCTCGAGATCGCCAGTACGGCTGCGCCGGGCGGGGACATCCGGCTGCGCCTGCACAACGGCGGGGATCGAGCGCTCACGGTGAGCGTCCGCGATGAAAGCTACGGGCAGGCCGCGCGCCGCATCCCGCTCGGACCGGGCGAGACGCAGGAACTGCTTTGGGACCTGCAACGCAGCCATCACTGGTACGATCTGACCATCGGCGCGGGGCGACATCGGTGGCGCCTCGCCGGACACATCGAAGATGGGCGCGAGAGCGTCTCGGATCCCGCCAACGTCGCGCTCATCCTGACCTAGCGCGCGAGCCATCCTGGATTTGCGAGGGCATACGTTCCGTGGAAAAGATCTTCATCTCGGCCGACAAGCTGCTCCGCGACTCACTGGAGCTGGCACGACGGGTCGTCGCCAGCGGCATGCGTCCGACGTTCCTGGTCGCCATCTGGCGCGGCGGCGCCCCGATCGGCATCACGGTGCAGGAGGTGCTCGAGTACCACTCGATTCACACCGACCACATCGCGATCCGCACGTCCTCGTACAGCGGCATCGACGAACGGCAGAAAACCGTGCGGGTGCATGCAACGGACTACCTGGTATCACGTCTCTCGGCGGAGGACGAGCTGCTGATCGTCGACGATGTATTCGACTCCGGCCATAGCCTCGAGGCCGTCATCGACGACCTCAGCCGGCGCTGCCGACGCAACCTGCCGGAGAAGATCCGCATTGCCACCGTGTACTACAAGCCGGAGCGCCGGCGAACCGCGCTGGCGCCGGACTTCTTCGTGCACGAGACATCGCACTGGCTGGTGTTTCCGCACGAGCTGCAGGGCCTGACCCGCGAGGAGATTCTGGCGCACAAGCCCGTCGCCGCGAATTTCCTCGACCCGCCGGCTAATAAGTGAGATAGACGAATCGAGCCACGCACAGCGCCGCGAGCGCGTACACCAGCCAGTCGCGCGCCCGCGCCTGTCCGCGCACGAGCTTCAGCACGGCATGGCTCACGATGCCGAAGGCGAGCCCGTTGGCGATCGAGTAGCTCAGCGGAACGATGATGACCGTCAGAAAGGCGGGGATGCCCTCGGCGGGGTCGTGCCAATCCACTTCCGCGAGCGCGCCCATCATCATCGCGCCCACCAGAATCAGGGCCGGCGCGGTCGCGACGGCCGGAATGGCTTGCACGAGCGGCGCGAGAAACAGGGTGCCCAGGAACAGCAATCCGACAGTGACGCTGGTGAGTCCCGTGCGCCCGCCTATCGCGACGCCCGCGGTGCTCTCGATGTAGCTCGTGACCGGGCTGGTGCCCGCGAGCGCTCCGGCGAGCATCGCGATCGAGTCGGCGAGCAGGATCCGGTTCATGCGCGGGACGGTTCCGTCGGCCGCAACGAGCCCGGCGCGCTTCGTGACGGCCATCAGGGTGCCGACGTTGTCGAACAGGTCCACGAACAGGAACACGAACACGATCTCGACGAGCGAGATGCCGATGCCGCCCTTGAGGTTGAGGGCCGCCGGAATATCGAGCCGCAGCGCGGTCGAGGAGAGGTCGGCCAGGTGATACGAGGACGGCGTGAAGCGGGCGAGCCCGAGAATCCAGGCGACAGCCGCGGTGCCGAGGATACCGAACAGCATGGCGCCCTTGACGGCCCGGGCCTGCAGGACGGCGATGATCAGCAAGCCCAGGATGGCCAGCGCGGGAGTCGCGCTGGCCAGCTTTCCCAGAGTGACGGCCGTATCGGGGTCGGAAACGATGATGCCCGCGCTCTTCAGGCCGATGAACGCGATGAAGAGCCCGATGCCGCCGCTCACGGCCGCGAACAGGGAACGCGGTATCGCATCCATGATGAGCCGCCGCACGCCGGTGAGGGTCAGCAGCAGGAACGCGACGGCGGAGAGAAATACGCACCCCAGCGCCACCTGCCATGGCAGGCCCAGAGTCTTCACCACGGTATACGTGAAGTAGGCATTGAGTCCCATGCCGGGCGCGAGCGCGAGCGGGTAATTGGAGAGCAGCCCCATCAGGATGCTGCCGAGACCGGCCGAAACACAGGTGGCGACCGCCACCCCTGCGACGGGCATGCCCGCAGCCCCCAAAACGAGCGGGTTGACCACGACGATGTAGGCCATCGTGAGGAAGGTCGTGAGCCCGGCGAAGAGCTCGGTGCGTACCGTCGTACCGTGGCCGTCGAGGTCGAAGAAACGTGTGATCATGCGTTCGGATCGGCCCAAAAGGTTGGAAATTTACGGCAAAATCCGCCTCATGAGTAGAGCGAATCCGAGCGGATCGCTGGCAGCGTACGTCCGGGATCTGCCCAAGGCAGAGTTGCACCTGCACATCGAGGGGACCCTCGAGCCGGAGCTGGCATTGCGCCTCGCGCACAAACACGGCGTCGCCCTCCCCTTTGCCGACGCCGCGGAGCTCCGCGCCGCCTATGACTTCAGCGACTTGCAGTCGTTTCTCGACCTCTACTATGCGCTGGCGGAGGTTCTACGGGACGGGGACGACTTCTACCGCCTCGGCCTGAGTTATATGCAGCGCGCCCACGAGCAGGGCGTCGTTCATGCCGAGATCTTCTTCGATCCGCAGACTCACACCGCGCGCGGCATCGCCTTTGGCGCCGTCGTCGAAGGCCTGAGGCTGGCGTGCACCGAGGCGGAGCGCCGCTTCGGCATGACGCACCGTCTCATAGCGTGTTTCCTGCGTCATTTGAGTGCGGCCGAAGCGAATCGCACGCTGGATGAGGTGCTCGAGCACCGCGAGATCGTCACGGCGGTAGGCCTCGATTCCTCGGAGGTCGGCCACCCGCCGTCGAAATTCGCCGCGGTGTTCGACCGCGCGCGCGAGCAGGGCCTGCTCACCGTCGCGCATGCGGGAGAGGAAGGCCCCCCGGCCTACATCCATGAGGCGCTCGACCTGCTCGGCGTGCGGCGTATCGATCACGGCGTGCGGTGCGAAGAGGACCCGGCACTCGTGCGGCGCCTGATCCGGGAGCAGATCGCGCTGACCGTCTGCCCGCTGTCGAACGTGAAGCTCGGGGTCTTCGACCGCATCGAGGACCACAACCTGAAGCGCCTGCTCGAGGCCGGGCTGCGCGTGACCGTGAACTCGGATGATCCGGCGTACTTTGGCGGGTACCTGCTCGAGAATTATCTCGCGGTGGAGCGCGCGCTCGGGCTCACGCGCGCGCAGCTTGCGACCCTGGCCCGTAACTCGATCGCGGGATCGTTCCTCGACGCTGACGCGAAGCGCCGCTGGATCGATTTGATCGATTCCCGCTCCGACGACGAGCCCGCCGCGTAAGACTGTTGCTTCGGTCCGGACTATCGGGGCCGCTCCGGGATCTCGCGCAACATGATCACGGAAGTCGGCGCCACTTCGAATGTCAGGCTGTTCGTCGCCGCCGGCAGATCCTCGTGGCGCCACAGATCGCGAAAGCGCAGCGGCAGATAGCCCGGAAGACCGAGTGCGGACCAGTCTAGACGGATGCGAAGCGGCCGGGCCCCGCGATCGAGCAGCACCACCGCTTCGCTGCCCCCCGCGAGGGGCCTCACCCAGATCTCGGCGTCACCGTCCTTGAACGCCCGATGCCCCTCGATGCCGAGCGGATCCTGGTCGACCGCGATGACCTCCCTGTTGGTGAGGATCGTCCGGATCGCCGCCGTCATGTGCGTCAGATCGTTGCCGGCGATGAGCGGTGCGGCCAGCATCGCCCAGAGGCTGAGCTGCGCGCGATATTGCGCCTCGCTCATCCCACCGTTGCCGATCTCGAGCATGTCCGGATCGTTCCAGTGTCCGGGCCCGGCGTAGCGGGCCAGGCCCACCTGCCGGTCGAGGATGCCGAGCAAGCTCGACCACCGATCCGAGATGTCATCGGTGGTGCGCCACAGATTGCCGCCGGACTGAGCGCCCCAGAGCCAGGGCTTGCGCACCCCCCAGTCGCACAGGCTGAAGACGATCGGCCGGCCCGAGGCACGCAGCGCATCGCTCATGGTGGCATAGGCGGTGCGCGGGTCGAGCCCGCCGGTGTTGCACCAGTCGTACTTGAGGTAGTCGACGCCCCAGCGGGCGTATTGCAGCGCATCCTGGTATTCATGGCCACGGCCGCCGGGCCGTCCCTGACAGGTGTGATCGCCAACGTCCGAGTAGATGCCGAACTTCAGCCCCTTGGCGTGCACGTAGTCGGCGACCGCCTCGATTCCCTCCGGGAAGCGCTTCGGATCGGCCACGATGTTGCCGTTGGCATCACGCGCGACCTGCCAGCAGTCGTCGATGACCACGTACCGGTAGCCCGCCGCCTTCATCCCCGAGGCCACCATCGCATCCGCCGTGCTCTCGATCAGCGACGCGCTGACATTGCACGCGAAGTGGTTCCAGCTGTTCCAGCCCATCGGCGG
>JASHVV010000152.1 GCA_030044385.1 Gammaproteobacteria bacterium | reverse complement strand
AGCGTCAGCACGAACAGCTCCGCAGTACCGCTGCTGGGCGCCGCGGGTGCCACAGAGCCCAAATTCAGTACATTTGAGCCGCCGACACCCAGAGAGAAAGTGACGGTATCGCCCGCTTGGAACCGGAAGGCGCCGCTGGCGTCGGTCGTGCCGGTCAGCCCGGAAGGGCTGGCACTGTAAGTCAGGCCCTGGGCCGGAGCGTCGATGAATGCACCGGAATACGTGGTCGCAGCGCAGCTCACCGCCACGCTCGTGACACTGGCCGAGCTGACCGTGCCTGAGCCGTTCGTCACCGTGCAGGTCTGTCCCGACGGCTGCGTGCTCACCGTGACCGAATAATTCGTCCCGGAATCCACCGCGGTCGGAAACGTGAACGAGGTAGCGCCTGAGGCCGGTGACACCGTCTGGCTGCCATTCGCGAGCACCAATCCGCTTGCACTCAGACCGCTGATCGTGCCGCCGATTGTATAGGTGGTTGCGGTCGTGCCCCCGGAGTTGCCGCCGCCACCGCCGCCGCACCCTGACAGCGAGCACAACAGAACCACCACAGCGGTGGAGCGTACGCCGATACGAGGTCGAGTCACCGCAGTTCTCCCTGCCAAAATCGTTCGGCTGATCTTAAGGCGTACGGTTAGGACGTCGTTATCGGTTTCCTGCGACGATCTATGGAATACGGGCAGCCGGCCGGAGCCCTGTGACGCGCCTCACTCCTCGCCCACGGCGCCGTTGTCGGTCATCGTGCGGCGATACTCGCTCGGCAGCTGGCCGAAGTATTTGCGAAATGCGGCAACGAACTGGGAATAGGACTCGAAGCCGCACATCGCGGCAACTTCCGCCAGCGGCCAGGAACCATGCGCGTGCATCAGCTGTCCGGCTTTCTTCACGCGGAATTCGAGTACGAACTGCCACAGGCTCTGCCCGGTCGTCGCGCGAAAGAGACGGCTCAAATGATACGGACTCGTGCCCAGAACCGAGGCGATATCATGCAGGCTGAAATTCTCGTGCAGATGATCCCCGATGAAGTCCTTGACGCGTGCGTACTGCCGGCGGGTCAGGCCTGCGTGCTGCCGCCATTCGCGCATGCCGGCGCCGTAGGCCCGCAGAAGACGTGCGAGGATGGCCGCGAGCACCGAGTCCTCGAATATCCGCCCTTCACGGCAGCCGGACTCGACGTGAGTCTGCAGCGCGAGGATCAGGTGCATGAGCAGCAAATCCTCGTGTGGCATGACATTGGACACGAGAGTGGGTAGACGGTCTTGTGTCTGCTGACCGATGTGTTGGGTGACCAGCGACGGACTCAGAGTCAGAAATAGGGCATCGATCGGCGCGTTCCAGGCCGTGGCGAGCGAGTCGCCGACGGTCAGAAATCTGAATCGCCAGGGCTCGATCAGTCCCTTGAGCGTGCGGCCCTCGAGGCGACTGTGAAACCCGACAGCTGCTATGCCCAGCGGGAGCATGATGACGTAATCATCGAAGGTGTGTGACGGCAGACTGCCGGCCGCGACTTTGCGGCGCTCCAGAACGTAACGCCCGTCCTTGCCGCCCGCCAGCAGCGCCTGCGTCCCGGATAAATAGATCAAGCGCTTCGTGCCGGACCGGACGTAGATGCGCGGTGTCGCTGCGTGTGGACCGGGGTTGTCAGTGACCATGACTCACCAAGTGTTGCGGAGCGTGACCCGTGCAATCCATGATGCTCCATGTGGCAGCTCGAGGTCACGTCCCTCCGTGGCGATCCACCTTGCTGCCGACGGCCACATACCCGCCGGAGCACGCGTGGATCCAGGGCTTGACCTCGCCGAAGTCGAGCCGCGGAGCGATCCTGACATTCAACCGCAAGGTGCCGCTCACCTCTTCGACGATGCGCACGATCCCGCGGCGCGGGCGCTGCCGGCCGCCGGTGCGCCCGTCAGCGGCCCTGGGAGCCGTTCATCTCTTCGCTCATCCGGCCGATCATCTCGCGATAATCCTCGACGGCGGCGGTGATCACGCGGGCCGCGTCCTCGTAGCCGTAGCGGCCGACCACGGCGATCTTGGGGGACTCGCCGGGCACCAGCTTGTAGGTGGAGAAGTAATGCTCCAGCCGCTCGAGCAGCGTCCCCGGAAGGTCGCCGATGTCGCTGGCGCCGCCCCAGATGTAATCGCCGTCCAGCACCGCGACGATCTTGTCGTCCGCTTCGCCCCGGTCGATGATTTTCAGCCCGCCTAGAACCCGGGCGCGCAGGAGGATTTCCGAATGGGTGATCGGCCGCTCGCTGATGACGCAGATGTCGAGAGGGTCGCCGTCGCCGCGATCACAGTCCTTCGCCAGGCGCCGCACCCGCTCGCCGCAGTAGGTCTGCGGCACGAAGCCATAGAGCGACGGCGGGTGGGACGAGGTGCGCTGCGGACGATCCACGCGCAGGTAGCCCGTGGCCTTGTCCACTTCATACTTCATGTGATCGAACGGCGTGATTTCGATGAAGGCGTTGACCACGCGCGGACACTCGGGGCCGGGCTCGAGTCCGTGCCAGGGATGCGGG
The DNA here is from genome assembly GCA_030044385.1 of Gammaproteobacteria bacterium. Lineage (GTDB taxonomy): Bacteria > Pseudomonadota > Gammaproteobacteria > Steroidobacterales > Steroidobacteraceae > 13-2-20CM-66-19. The sequence continues at coordinate 1,916 of JASHVV010000152.1, read as the reverse complement.
CGCCAGCGGGCATAGCCTAGCGGCGAGTCGGAAGTCATGCGGTCTTCTTCTTTCCTGATCGATTCGGCGCCCCCGCATCGCGTGCGGTCGAGGCGGAAGCGCCGATGCTGTGGAGTGCTCGGTCCTCATCCGAGCGCCGGCCCGCGATTTTAGTTCATTGCGGCGGCGGGTTGCCGTTGCCCTGATCGTTCGACGGAGGCGTTCCGTTCGGGCTGGAGCTCGGCGGCGGCGCGCCGCCCGGCTGCGAGCTCGGGGCATTGGCCGGCGGCGGCGTCTGCGGATTCGACGAATTGGACGGATTTGACGACGGCGTGCTCGGGGCCGCGGTCTCGTTCGGGGAGTTCGCCGACCCGTTCGGATTATTCGAGCCGTGCGAGCAGGCTCCCGCGGAAAGCGCGAGCGCAGCGACGCACAGCAACAACAGGCTGCGATTCATGGGGTCACCTCTCAAGGAAGCCAGACGAAAGCGCGTCGTCGCAAGCCGCGTTCCACCTGAGGCCGGACCGTCCGGCCGCCCGCGGGCGCGGGCTACTTCTTGGCGGCGGCGCGTTTCTTCTTCTTGGCCGGGTCCTTGGCGCGTGACTTGCCGAAGGAGCCCCGATAGATCTTGCCCCGCCGGGACCGCTGGTCGCCCTTACCCATCTATCTGCCTCATCGTTGTGCCTGATTGCCCGGCGCGCAGTCTACGGAGTACCCGCCCGAAAGCAAGCAAATGAGCGGCCCCGGGCCGCCCCGGGGCCGCGAGCCGATCCAAGCCAGTGGGCTGGCCGCGCAAAGCGGCAGGATGCCGCTCTTTGCGCCAAATAGAAAAGGCCGGCCCGGTAGCCGGGCCGGCCTCGCTTCTGGCTGCTTACCAGCGCTTCGGAGCGCCGCCGCCCCGTGGGCCGCCGCCGCCGCCGCTGCGCTCCTGCGCCTCATTCACCCGCAGGGGGCGTCCGCCGAGGTCCTTGCCATTCAGGTTCTGAATGGCGCGGGACGCGTCTGCCCGCGACATCTCCACGAAGCCGAAGCCGCGCGGCCGGCCGGTGTCCCGGTCGGTGATGAGGCTTACGGACTCGACGGTGCCGTGCTGCGCGAACAGCTCACGAACTTCACTCTCAGTGGCCGAAAACGGAAGGTTTCCGACGTAAATCTTCGTCATGCAATCAAACTCCAAGAAACAGATAAGACCTGGTCGGGAACGATTCGGCTTTTCAGACTCGGAAGCCGGTCCCGAATGCAAGGCGGGCGGCAGGCGGCAGGAAAGGGAAAGGTCACGGACCGGGGTGGCACGATACCTAGGACAGGGGAAAGATACAAGTAGGACCGGCTGGGCCGGCGATACTGTCACATCGCGGCGTCAGTTAGCGGTAACGGGCCAGAAGCTTGGCCAGACCCTTGGAGCCTGGCGACAGCAGCTCGTAGGACAGGCTGTTCAGCGGCTCCTCGGGCGTACCGTTGACTTGGTGGAACTCCCGCCGGCCTCCCTCCGCCCCCCCGTCGGCGTCGACATGAAGCAGGCCCGTCAGGTACTCCCCCGCCCTCATGCGCTCCTGCACTCTGGCCTGGGCGGCCGCCCGGTCGGTAGGGTCGTAGGCCGCATCGAGCTTGCGCAACACGATGCGGCTGCCGTCGTGCATCGTCACGGCCAGCGCCTCACCCGCGCCGTACTCGGCCGTGATCTCCCGCTCCGGCGGCACGAAATCGGCCTGTACGGCAGGCTCGTAATGCTCGCGGGTGTAGGCGTAGCTCTTGGTCGAGCCCTCGTGATCGTTGAAGGTCACGCAAGGCGAGAGCACGTCGATGAGGGCGAAGCCGCGATGCCTGAGACCGGCCTCGATGAGCGGCACGAGCTGCTCCTTGTCGCCGGAGAAGCTGCGCGCGACGAATGACGCCCCGAGTGTCATGGCGAGCAGCACCGGATCGATGGGCGGCTG
>JASHVV010000151.1 GCA_030044385.1 Gammaproteobacteria bacterium | reverse complement strand
AGCTGCGGGGTGACGGGCACGCGGCCCGCGCGATCGACGGCAACACCCAAAGTCGCTCCCAGGGGCGAGGCGGCAACTCCGGCGGCCCAGAGGACGGTGCGCGCCGCAATCCGCTCTTCGCCCAGCATGACGCCGCGCTCATCGACTGCCGTCACCGGGCGGCCGGTGCGCACCTGAACACCGAGCCGCTCGAGTTGCCGCCGCGCCTGGGTGGACAGCGACTCGGGGAAGCTCGGCAGGACGCGCGCTCCCGCTTCCACCAGCAAGACTCTGGCCGAGGCCGGATCGATATGGCGAAACTCGCGCTTGAGCGTATGGCGGGCGATTTCCGCGAGCGTGCCCGCCAGCTCCACACCGGTGGCGCCCGCCCCGACGATCAGGAACGTCAGCCATGCCGTTTGCTCGGTGCGATCCTCCGTCGCCTCGGCACGCTCGAAAGCGGTGAGGATCCGCGCCCGGATGCCGAGAGCATCCTCCAGTGTCTTCAATCCGGGGGCGTATGGCGCCCATTCGTCGTGACCGAAGTAAGCATGAGTGCTGCCCGTCGCGAGGACCAGGAAGTCGTAGGGATGCGAGACGCCGTCGACATCGACGCGCTTGTCGTTGGTGTCGATCGAGCGCACTTCGCCCAGTATCACCGTGACGTTGCGTTGAGAACGGAGGATATGCCGCAGCGGAGCAGCGATGGACGGCGCGGCGAGGCCGGCGGTCGCCACCTGATAGAGGAGCGGCTGGAATGTGTGGTGATTGCAGCGGTCGATCAGCAGGACGTCCACCGCCGCAGAGCGCAGCGCCCGGACCGCGGAGAGGCCCCCGAAGCCGCCGCCGATGACGATCACACGGGGTCTTTGGCGCATGCCGATGCCCGATCCACCCAAGGAGAAAGCCCGGTCGCAATAGTACCGCGATACGATAATGTAGGTCCTCGGGAGAGCGCACGAACGATGAGCCGCCATGCCCGGGCACTCTGAGGTCTTGCTCGAGCCAGTGATCGTGGCGCTGTACCTGCCTTGCGCAGATCGGCTCGGCCAACATCGACCCGAGAAGCCTGCGGCTGAACTTCGAAATCGCCGTGGAGGTCCAGATGAGCCCTTCCAAGCCCGCTGCCGGCGTGACGATCAAACGGGCCTATGAGCCGCCTTCGCCCCGCGACGGCACCCGGGTCCTGGTCGATCGATTGTGGCCCCGTGGGTTGAAGAAAGCCGAGGCCGGCATCTCGCAGTGGATGAAGGAGATCGCGCCCAGCAACGAGTTGCGCAAATGGTTCGGACACGATCCCGCGCGGTGGGAGGAGTTCCGCCGCCGCTACAAGGCGGAGCTCACGAAGAAGCGGGAGCTGATCGGTGAATTGCGGGAGCTCGCCAAGGAGGGGCCGCTGACCCTCGTCTACGCCGCGCACGACGAGGCGCACAACCAGGCGGTCGTACTGCGGGAGACGCTGCTGCACTGACGAGGCGGGTCGCGCCGCTCAGGGTGTCTCCTCGCGCGGCTCCAGCAAGGGGCCGAGGGTTTGCGAAGGCCCCGGGGCGGCGCGGCTGACGAGCGGCCGCAGCTTGACGATGAAATCCCATGCCATGAGCAGAGCGCCCGCCGCGAAGACGATGTCGCCCGGCATCCGCATCCACTGCCAGAAGAGCGTCGTGTCGTAGAACGCCTGGCTGCGCGCGTAGGCGAGCCCGTGCTCATACACTGCCGCGAGCTGCGGCCAGCCGATGGGGAAGAAGTTGAGGAGGATCCAGAGTACGAGGCCACCGTTGTAGAGCCAGAACGCCCAGCGGCCCGCCTTCTCGCTGAAGGCGTACTCGTCCCCCGCCGCATAACGCAGGCAGAAGTAGATGAGCCCGAGCCCCAGGAGCCCGAAGGCGCCGAAGAGGGCGGTGTGGGCATGGTTCAGGGTGAGGAAGGTCGCATGCTCGTAGTAATTGACGAGCGGCGCGTTCAGCGTGCCGCCGCCGAACACGCCGGCGCCGACGAAGTTCCAGAAGGCGGCGCCGATGATGTACAGGTAGGCCAGCCCGTACTTGAACTCACCGCCGGCGGCCGCGATGAGCCGATGGTGCTGAATGGCATCGATCACCAGGAGCAGCAGCGGCAGCACCTCGATGAAGGAGAACATCGATCCCAGCGGCACCCACATGCCGGGCTCGCCGGCCCAGTACATGTGGTGACCCGTTCCGAGGACGCCGCCGAGAAAGATCAGGATCAGCTCGAGGTAGACCGAGCGTTCCGCGAGCCGCCGCGATACCAACCCCACCGCCATCAGCAGATACGCGCTGATGGCCGCCGCGAAGAACTCGAACGACTGCTCGACCCACAGGTGCACCACCCACCAGCGCCAGAAATCGGAGATGGTGAAAGACTTCTCGACGCCCGTGAGCGGAATCATGCCGAAGGCGTAGAGGACGGCGATGTTGACCGTGGAGGCCCACAGCAGATGCTCGAGGCGGATCCGCCCGGACCAGAAGGCGCGCGTGGCGGCGGAGCGCGTGCCGCGATCGGGCCATAGCGCGCGGAAGACCAACGCGCTCCAGATGGCCAGTCCGCCGAAGAAGCCGATCTGCCAGGCGCGGCCGAGCTGGATGTAGGAGAGCCCCTGCTCGCCGAACCAGAACCAGCCCGTCTTCACGTACCCCATGATGTCGAGGTAATTGCCGACGAGGGCGCCGACGACGACCGCGACCGTCGCCCAGAAGAGAATGTCCACGAGCCAGGTCTGCCCCTTGGGCTCGGCGCGACTGATCGCCGGCGCCAGGAAGAGCGCCGCGCCGATCCAGGACACGCCGATCCAGACGATCGGGGACTGGATGTGCACGTCACGGACAAAATTGAAGGGCAGGAATTTGTCGACCGGGATGCCGTAGAAGCTCGAGCGGTCGGAGTAGTAATGCGCCAGGATGGAGCCGGCGAGAATCTGCAGCAGCAGGACGCCGGCGACCACCAGGAAATATTTGCCGATTCGCCGCTGGCTGGGTGTGAGCGCGCGGAACTGCGCGAGCACCGGCTCCATCGGAGCGTCATCCGGGGTGTTGATGTAGCGCTCGTAGACGAACAGCACCGCGCCGAAGGCGAAGAAGGTGAAGCAGAAGCTGATCCACGTCCATTCGAAGGTGCTCGTCGTCGGCGTATTGCCGACCAGCGGCTCGTAAGGCCAGTTCTGAGTCCAGGAAGCCACGCCGCCCGGACGGCGCGCCACGGTGGTGATCGAAGAGTAGATCAGGAAGTCGGCCGTCTGCGCGGCGGTCTGCGGATCGAGGCTGTAGGCCTGCGTCCATCCCTTCGCGTAATCGTGGTGGAGAAGCGATGTGACGATCTGCGCTCGCAGTACCGGAATGGCCTGCGCCACCGCGCTCGGCACGGTGACGGTTGGCTGCGTCAGGTCGATTCCCTGGAGATCGCGCCGCATGGCTGCTTTGACGGCGTCCTGGTCCTCCGGCGCCAGCGCCGCGAACGGCTTACTGGCCCGATCGCCGGCGAGATAACCCTCGCTGAGCGTGGCGAGCTCGACGAGGTTCGCAGCGGTATAGTCCTCACCGAAGTACGAGCCCATGCCGTAGAGGCTGCCGTAGTCCATGAGGTCGGCGCGCTGGAAGCCGCCCTTGCCGGCCACGATGTCCGCGTCCGTCATGAGGGTCGAGCCGTCGGGCGCCACGAACTTCGCCGGAATCGGCGGCGCGGTCTGGTACGTGACTTTCGTGGACCACCCCAGCAGGGTGAAGGTGACGATCCCCACTGCGAGCAGGATCCACTTGAGCACATTACCGACCGGGTCCTCGCCCGAGCGAGGGGTGGTGGCGGCATGGACTGTCATGACTCGACTCCTGAGGACGCGGATCGCGGCAGATTGCGGCCGCGGCGGTTCACGTGGCACTGCGACAGGATCGCCGGCGGGAGGGAGCGCAGCCATACGTAGTGTTCCGGACGATGTCACGCCGGCGCAGGAGGCGGGTAGAGCGGCGCCGCCCGCGGCTGCTCGGCCTGATGCCGGGCGAGGCGGCGGGTCGTCGGGTCGTTGACGAGGTGCAGCACGCGCGAGAAAAACCCGCCCTTGGGGTCCGCGCGGCCGATATAGATGAGGCCGGAGTGGGCGAGCTCCCGCGAGAACATCTCCACGATCCGGTCGCGAGTGTTCACGTCGATGGAATCGAGCGCCTCGTCCACGAGAATCCAGCGGGGCGCGTGCAACATCAAACGCGCAAAAACGACGGCCTGCTGCTCATCCTCATTCAGCGTATGGTCCCAACGTCGTGACTCATCTAACGCCGGTGCGAGCCGATCGAGGCCCAATCGATGCAACGCCTCCAGATAGTCTTCCGTCTTGAAGCGGTCGACGGGCGAGGGGTAGGCCAGCGCCTCCTTCAGCGTGCCCGGCGGCACATAGGGCGTGCGCGGCATGCAGTAGAGATCCTGTCCGCGGGGGTGGGTGATCCGCCCTGCGCCCCAGGGCCAAAGCCCTGCCAGCGCGCGAAAGAGCAGCGTCTTGCCGACTCCGGTCTCGCCGATCACCAGCACGCGCTCGCCGGGCTCGATCTCGAGCCGCTTGCCCTCGAGCCGCGTGCAGCCGGAGGGCGAGGCGATCTCGAGGTGATCGATCACCAGGGTTTGCGCCGGCGCCGCGTCCCCGGCCGGCTCGCCGCCGAGCTGGATGCGGCTTTCGGTGCGGTGCAGGACTTCCGCGCTGACCACGGCGCGCCGGAACATCGCGACCCGCAGCAGGGTCGCCCGCCAATCCGCGATGGTGCTGAAGTTGTCGACGAACCAGCGCAGCGAGGATTGCAGCTGCGTGAAGGCCGCCGCCGCCATCATGAGACCGCCGAAGGACAGGTCGCCGGCAAAATAGAGCGGCGCCGCCACCAGGATCGGCACCACCAGCGTGATCCAGCCATAGCCGGCGGTCACCCAGGTGAGGCGAGTCAGTCCCGTCACCAGCCGGCGCATGGCGGCGAGCACCGCGGCCAGGTCGAGCTCGATGCGGCGCGCCTCGTCGGCCTCGCCGCCGGCGAGCGTGATGGCATCGATGTGCTCGTTCACCCGCACCAGGGTGTAGCGCAGATCGGCTTCCCGCGCGTAGCGGGAGGCGTTGTCCGGAATGAGTCTGCGGCCCGTCCAGTACGTGAGCAGGGAAGCGGAGAATGCATACACGATCGCGGCCCAGACCATGTAGCCGGGCAGCGCCAGCGTGACACCGCCGACGTGCAGCGCGAAGCCTCTGGAGATCGACCAGAGGACCCCGACGAAGCTGACGAGCAGCGCCGAGGCCTGCATGAGCCCCAGGGCGAGATCGCTCGAGAGCTCGGTCAAATGGCGGGTATCCTCGTGCAGACGCTGGTCCGGATTGACGCCGATGGGACCGGCGCTCTCGAGTTGGAAGGCGCGGCGCGGCTGCATCCAGCGTTCCACCAGGTCGTGGACCAGCCCTGCGCGCAGCTTCAGCTTCAACATCTCCCCGAGCCAGCGCTGCGCAACGTTGAGGACGAGCAGCGAGCCGGCGATGATGGCGAATACGAGGAGCTGAACCGCGAACCCATGGAGATTGCGTCGCGACAGGGCATCGTAGAACGGCTGGTTCCAGCGGTTGAGGCGCACCTGACCATAAGCGGTGGTTACGATGACCGCCGCGGCTGCCGCGGTGAGGGCCACGATCGCGCTGCGGGCGGGAGAAGCCCAGAGTGCCCGCACCATCATGCCGAGCTGCGCGACGAGGCTCGCCTGCGCGGCCGTGGCCGCCATCCCGTCAGTCGTTGGTGATGTATCCGCCGACGTTTCCACCATGCTCGATCCCCTGATATCGCGCTAGCGCTCTGCAGGTGCGCCTACGTAGCGTACCTGGAATCGGCACGATGGGGTCGGGCGCCAACACTCCCCCGGAGGGGAGCGGCGGGATCAGCGAGTCTCGGCTGGCAGCCGGATCGAGAAGCGGGCGCCGCCGGGGACATTCGGGCGGTATGTGAGCGAGCCGCCGTGCGCACGCACGACGGTATGGCTGATCGCGAGCCCGAGTCCGGTCCCCTCGGGCTTGGTGGAGAAAAACGGGTCGAACATGCGCTCGAGCGCCTGCGGCGAAAGGCCGGGGCCGTTGTCGAGCACGGCGATCTCGACATCGCCGTCGGCAGCCAGGCCCGTGCGCACCAGCAGCTCTCGCGGCGGAGCGCCTGCTTCGGCGGCTGCCTCGAGCCCGTTGCGAACCAGGTTGAGGACCACGTGTTGGATTTGAACCGCGTCGATGGAAACGGGCGGCAGCTCCGCCCCGAGATCGAACTGCACCCGGGCGCGATGCACGCGGCCATCGGCCAGGATCAGATCGCGGATCGCCTCGATCGTGGCGTTGAGATCCGACCGCGCGCGCCGCATCGGTTGCGACTGGGCCAGGCTGCGCAGGCGGCGCAGGATGTCGCCGGCGCGCACCGCCTGTCCGGCAATCTCGCGCACGGCGGTGCGGATCTCATCGAGGTCGGGCCCCGGCCGGCCGAGCAGCCGGTCGCAGGCCTGCGCGTAGTTTGCGATGGCGGTCAGCGGCTGATTGAGCTCGTGCGCGACACCCGCCGCCATCTCGCCGATGGTGGCGAGGCGCGACACCTGCAGCATCCGTCCGTGCATGACCCCGCTGTCGATGGCGGAGGGTGGGGGCTCCGCGGGGGGATGGGGAGGCTTGGTCATGAAATCAAAATTCGCCCCTGGGCTATTGCCTGGCACGGGGCATCGTACGTACAACGTCGGCAGCGCGATATAGGTAGTTGACACAGTAACGGATGGGATCACCACCACGGCGGACGGGCGGGCAGAGAGCCTGCCTGGCGCTCGCGACATTGCTGCTCGGGCTCGCCGGCTGCGCGTCGGGGCCGCGGAGAATGCACGCGCCGGTCCGCGGATACTGCGTGGCCGGCCATGGCTGCTACCGCGTGCGCGCCTCGGGAGCCGGGTACGAGGCCAGCGGTATCGCTTCCTGGTATGGCCGGGGGGATGCAGGCAGGCCGACCGCGAGCGGCGCCCCCTTCGATCCCGGCGCGATGCGGATCGCCCACAAGACCCTGCCGTTCGGCACGTGGGTGAGGATTCGCAATCTGCGCAACGGCCGCGAGGCGGTGGCGATGGTCGATGATCGCGGTCCCTTCTACGGCGGCCGCGTCATCGATGCCACCCCTGCCGTCGCGCAGCGGCTGGACTTCTACGGCAATGGTACGGCGCGCGTGAGAGTCGAGGCCGTGCCGGTTGCGGAACTCAGTGCGGCGCAGCGGGAGGCCGCGCGCGACGACGAGCGGACTGCGGTTACCTATGCGCGTCGCCATCCACACGGGATCCTCGCAGAGGCAGGGCACGTTGCCATACGCGGTGTGGTCGACATCACTACCACCGGTGTGAAGATCGTCGTGGGCGTGGTTCGGGGCGTGTTCGAGCTCGGATGGCACATAGTGACGGACCTATGAGTTACGGCCGTTGCCGTCGCCCGGGCGCGCTTTAAGATGAGCCATGGTCAAAGGCAGCTCTGCTCACGTTTCTTTCCTGGCGCATCCGGATTTCCGGACCGAGGGGGTGTCGCGCGTCGCCGCCTGCGTCGAGGCGGTGGACCCGGATTCGCTGCGGTTTCAGTACGTGCTCGAGGCAGATCTGCAGCGCGTGAGAATCCCGCCGCCGGCGGCAGGCGTGGGAAGGGCGGACAAGCTTTGGGCACACACCTGCTTCGAGGCATTCGTCGGGCACGCGGGGTCGCCAGGGTATCTGGAGCTCAATTTCTCGCCGTCGGGCCAATGGGCGGCGTATCGCTTCGATTCTTACCGTGAGGGCATGACGCCGGCCCTGGAGTCGGCGCCGCGGCTGGCGCTGCGGCTGAGCGAGGACAGGCTCGAGCTGGACGCTGAAGTGCGCCTGGGCGGGAGCCTGCCTTTTCCGGGGTCCGGCCCGCAGGGCTCCGGGCGCGGGCGGCTGCGATTGGCCCTGAGCATGGTAGTAGAGGATCGGGAGGGCAGGCTGTCATACTGGGCACTGCGCCACCCGCCCGGGCGGCCGGATTTTCATCACCCGGACAGCTTTTCGCTCGCGCTCGAGCTCCCAGCCCACCCCTGAATTCCCCATGAAGTTCGGCATCGATCGCCTGCTCGAGGAGCCGCAGCTCCGCAAGCCGCTCGCCGGCCGGCGCGTCGCGCTGCTGGCCCATCCCGCCTCGGTCACCCGTAATCTCGTGCATTCGCTGGATGCTTTGGCGTCGCTGGGCGACGTCAGGCTGACCGCGGCCTTCGGGCCGCAGCACGGGCTGCGCGGAGACAAGCAGTACAACATGATGGAGTCCTCGGACTTCGTCGACCCGGTGCATCGGATCCCGGTCTTCAGCCTTTACGGGGAGGTGAGGCGGCCGACGGAACAGATGATGGACAGCTTCGATGACCTGCTGGTCGACCTGCAGGACGTCGGCTGCCGCATCTACACGTTCGTGGCGACGCTGCGATACGTTCTGGAGGAAGCCGCAAAGCGGCGCAAGACGGTGTGGGTGCTCGACCGGCCGAATCCCGTGGGCCGGCCGGTGGAGGGCCTGTCTCTGCGTCCGGGGTGCGAGAGCTTCGTCGGCCCGGGACCGATGCCCATGCGGCACGGCCTGACCCTCGGGGAGCTGGCGCGCTGGTTCGTCTCGACCCTGAAGCTCGATATCGACTGTCAGGTCATTGCCCTCGACGGCTGGGCGCCGCACGCCGCGCCGGGTTACGGCTGGCCTCTCGGGCGGCGTACGTGGGTCAATCCGAGCCCCAACGCGCCGACTCTGTGGATGACACGCTGCTATGCCGGCACGGTGATGTTGGAGGGGACGACCCTCTCCGAAGGGCGTGGAACCACGCGTCCGCTGGAGCTTTTCGGGGCGCCCGACCTCGACGTGCCGGCGCTCCTCGCGACGATGCGCGAGCTCGCGCCCGCCTGGATGCGAGGCTGCCGGCTGCGGCCCTGTTGGTTCGAGCCCACGTTCTACAAGCATGTGGGCCAGCTCTGCGCCGGGGCGCAGATCCACGTCGAGGACGCGATTTACTACGATCACGAGGCGTTCCGCCCGTGGCGCCTCATGGCGCTCGCCTTCAAGGCATTGCGGCGCCTCGCGCCCGGCTATCCACTGTGGCGGGATTTCCCCTACGAGTACGAGCGCGATCGCCTGGCGATCGACGTGATCAACGGCAGCGATCTCCTGCGGCGCTGGGTCGACGATCCGGCGGCCACGCCCGGGGACCTCGATGCTCTCGCGGCGAAGGACGAGGCCGCCTGGAGCGCCGAGCGGCAGGCGTACCTGTTGTACTGAGCCCTCATGGAGTCCGCCCGCGAAATCACCGGCTATCGCAAGCACTGGGCCGAGCGCTTCGGCACGGCGCCCTTCCTGCCCATGTCGCGGGCGGAGATGGATGAGCTCGGCTGGGACAGCTGCGACATCATCGTCGTGACCGGCGACGCCTACGTCGACCATCCGAGCTTCGGCATGGCCATCGTCGGGCGCGTGCTCGAGGCGCAAGGGTTCCGCGTCGGCATGATCGCGCAGCCCGACTGGCACAGCGCCGAGCCGTTTGCCGCGCTGGGCCGTCCCAACCTCTTCTTCGGCATCACCGCCGGCAACATGGACTCCATGGTCAACCGCTACACGGCCGACCGCCGGCTGCGCAGCGATGACGCCTACACGCCCGGAGGGGTCGGGGGCAGGAGGCCCGATCGGTCGGTGATCGTGTACGCGCAGCGGGCGCGCGAGGCCTTCAACGAGGTACCCATCGTCCTCGGCGGCATCGAGGCCTCGCTGCGCCGCATCGCGCACTTCGACTACTGGTCGGAGAAGGTACGCCGCTCGGTCCTGCTCGATGCCAAGGCGGATCTGCTGATCTACGGCAACGGCGAGCGGCAGATCTGCGAGATTGCCCATCGCCTCGCGGCCGGGCAGTCGATCGGCGAGATGACGGACATCCGCGGCACCGCCTTCGCGCGCAAGTCGGTCCCGGAAGGATGGATCGAGATCGATTCGACGCACCTCGATGCGCCGGGACCCGTCACGCCGCACCCCGATCCCTACGCGATGGAGCCGGAGCGCGCCGCGGGGGATCGGGCAACGCGGGAAGCATCCGTCGGTGCGGAAAAGGTCGTGCGTTTCGTACGGCGCGTGAAGAATGCCGACCGCGGGCGCAGCGTCATCCGCATGCCTTCCTACGAGCAAGTGGCCTCGGACCCGGTGCTGTATGCGCACGCCAACCGCATCCTGCATCTGGAGGCGAACCCGGGTAATGCCCGCGCGTTGGTGCAACGTCACGGTGACGCCGAGGTATGGCTCAACCCGCCGCCCATCCCGCTGACCACGGCGGAGATGGACTGGGTGTACGAGCGGCCCTACCGCCGCCGCCCGCATCCGAGCTACGGGGATGCCAACATTCCCGCCTACAAGATGATCCGCTTCTCCGTGGCCATCCAACGCGGCTGCTTCGGCGGCTGCACCTTCTGCTCGATCACGGAGCACGAGGGACGGATCATCCAGAGCCGCTCGGAGCGCTCCATCCTCGATGAGGTGGAGAAGATCCGCGACGAGGTGCCGGGCTTCACGGGAGTCATCTCCGACCTCGGCGGTCCCACCGCCAACATGTACCGGCTGGCATGCCGCAGCCGCGAGATCGAGAGCGCCTGCCGCCGGCCCTCCTGCGTCTATCCGGGGATCTGTCCCAACCTCGACACCGATCACGCCCCGCTGGTGAGTCTCTACCGCAAGGTTCGCGAGCTGCCCGGCATCCGCAAGGTGCTCATCGCCTCGGGCGTGCGCTACGACCTGGCGGTCGAGTCGCCCGAATACGTGAAGGAGCTGGCCCAGCACCATACCGGCGGCTACCTCAAGATCGCGCCGGAGGCGATCTCCGAGGGCCCGCTGTCGCTGATGATGAAGCCGGGCATCGGCGCCTACGACCGCTTCAAGGCTCTGTTCGACCGCTACTCGCGCGAGGCCGGCAAGGAGCAGTACCTCATTCCCTACTTCATCGCGGCCCATCCGGGGACGAGCGATGAGGACATGCTGCAGCTCGCCCTCTGGCTGAAGAAGAACGGCTTTCGCGCCGACCAGGTACAGGCCTTCCTGCCCTCGCCCATGGCGACGGCGACGGCCATGTATCACTCGGGGAAGAACCCGCTGAAGCGCCTGAGCCGCGCGGGCGGCGAGGTGCGGGTGCCGAAGGGGCTGAAGGTGCGACGGCTCCACAAGGCGTTCCTGCGCTATCACGATCCCGACAACTGGCCGCTGCTGCGCGAGGCGCTGCGGCGCATGGGGCGCGCCGACCTCATCGGCAACGGCAAGCAGCAGCTCGTGCCGGCGTATCAGCCGGCGGGAACGGGCGAGACCGGTGAAGGAGGCCGGCGGCACGGCACTTTCCGAACCCAACATACCGGTTTGCCGCGCAACCCGCGCGGCGGGCGCCGCAAGTAAGCGGGGTAGCCGATGAGGAGGCCGACATCGATTCGAGCCCCGCTCACAGGCGCCTCGGGTTGCCTGATGGCGCTGGCTGTCCTGATGTCGATCGCCATCCTGCGCGAGGCGTTCGCGGCTTCTGCCCTCGATGCCGGCAAGGCCCCGACGCCGGCGCTCGGGCTCGAGATCCGCGGCGCCATCGGGCCGGCGACGGCGCAGTACCTGCAGCATGGACTCGAAGTCGCGCGGCGGCGCGGCAGCCCCTTCATCGTCCTGGAGATCGACACGCCGGGCGGCCTCGAGACCTCCATGCGCCAGATCATCAGCGCCATCCTGGCTGCGCCCATGCCAGTCGTGGGCTATGTCGCTCCGTCCGGGGCCCGGGCCGCGAGCGCGGGGACCTATATCCTCTACGCCTGCCACTTTGCCGCCATGGCGCCCGCGACCAACCTGGGCGCCGCCACTCCGGTGTCGATCGGCGGCTCCGAGCCGGCGCCCGCCGCTCAGCCGCGCCCACCGATGACCGCGGAGCAGCGCAAGGTGCTCAACGACTCCATCGCCTACATCCGCGGCCTGGCGCAGCTGCGCGGCCGCAACGCCGACTGGGCGGAGCAGGCCGTGCGCGGCGCGGCCAGCCTGCCCGCCACGCAGGCGCTGCAACGGCACGTCGTCGATCTCATCGCGCCCGACCTGACGAGCCTGCTGACTCAGTTGGACGGCCGCACGACGCAGATCGGCGGCCGGACCGTGACGCTCGACACGCGGGGCGTGAAGGTGAAATGGCTGCCGCCCGACTGGCGCACGCAGCTGCTCACCGTCATCACCAATCCCGAGATCGCCTACGGACTGCTGCTGATCGGCATCTGGGGCCTGATCTTCGAGGGTTACCATCCGGGCGGTATGTTGCCGGGTGTCGTCGGCGTCATCGCGCTGCTCGTCGCGCTCTTCGCCTTCCAGCTCCTGCCCACCAATTTCGCGGGGCTGGCGCTGCTCATGGTCGGTGCCGGCATGATGGCCGCGGAGTTCTTCTTCCCGGCCTACGGCTCGCTCGGCATCGGCGGCCTGATCGCCTTCGTGGTCGGCTCGCTCATCCTCTTCTCCGGAGCGCCAGGCATCCAGGTGGCGCAGCCGCTGATCGGGGGCCTCGCGGTCACGGGCGGGATCGTCATTCTGGGGATCGTGTATCTTGCCACCCGCGCCAGGCGCAGCCCGGTGGTGACCGGCACGCAGGCGATGCTCGGCGCCGTGGTCGAGGCGGTGGAGGATTTCGCGGCGCGCGGGCGCGTCCGCTATGGCAGCGAGCTGTGGAATGCCTGCAGCGCGGCGCCGCTGCGGGCCGGACAGGCCGCGCGCGTCGTGAAGGTGGAAGGTCTGACATTGTGGGTCGAGCCGTTGCGGTAAACGGCCGGCTGCGACCGGAGGAGCCCATGCCTTACGCTATCGTCGTCATCGTCATCATCATCGCCCTGCTGGTGTTCAGCGCCATCAAGGTGCTGAACGAATACGAGCGGGCCGTGATGTTCACGCTCGGCCGCTTCACCGGCGTGCGCGGCCCGGGCATCATCCTGCTCTGGCCGGTCATGCAGCGGATGAGCAAGGTGGATCTGCGGGTCATTGTGCTCAACGTGCCGAAGCAGGACGTCATCACCCGCGACAACGTCTCGGTCAAGGTGAATGCGGTGGTCTACTTCCGCGTCGTCGATCCCGGGCGGGCGATCATCCAGGTGGCCAACGCCTGGGAGGCCACGAGCCAGGTGGCGCAGACGACGCTGCGCTCGGTGCTGGGTCAGCACGAGATGGATGATCTGCTCTCCCAGCGCGACAAGCTGAACAACGACATCCAGCACATCCTCGACCAGAGCACCGAGGCCTGGGGCATCAAGGTCGCAAACGTGGAGCTCAAGGACGTCGACCTCGACGAAAGCATGATTCGCGCGATGGCCCGACAGGCGGAGGCCGAGCGCAATCGTCGTGCGAAGGTGATCAATGCCGAGGGCGAAAAGCAAGCCGCGCAGACGCTGACCGAGGCGGCGCAGATCCTGGGCCAGCATGGGAGCGCGCTGCAGCTGCGGTATCTTCAGACTCTGGCCGACATCTCGCACGATAAATCGTCGCTCATCATCTTCCCTTTGCCGCTCGATCTCATCCGGCCGCTGATGGGGGCGCTGGGACCGGATCGCGCCGCGCAATCGGGCTCGTAGGGCGCGGGCGCGATGACCGGCTGCGGTTTCTCCGGGCGATGGGCGCTGCCGGCCGCGGGCGTGCTGTTGGCATTGGCGACGGTCGCCGGGGCCTTGGGGGCCCATGCGTTTGCCGGACATTGGAGCCCTGAAAGGCTGAGCATCTACTACACGGCGGTGCGGTATCAGTTCTACCAGTCGCTGGGATTGCTCGGGATGGGTTTGCTGCGCAGGGGACATCACCCGGACAGCGCGACATCCCCCGGCCCGGTGGCGGTCCGGAGCCTCGCGCGGGCGCCGTGGGTGCTGCTTGCCGGAATCATCCTCTTTTGCGGCAGTCTCTATGCGCTCAGCCTCGGAGCGACGGCGCGCTGGATCGGGATCGCGACGCCGGTCGGGGGGGCGATGCTCATCTTGGGGTGGCTGGAGTTCGCGTATGGGACTTGGCGGGCGGGGAGGAGGGGACGGTAGAGCGTCTGGGCAAGAGCCATTTGCGATGCGCTCTCTGGAACGTTCGGGACTGCCGATTGATGAGGTGCTGCCGCAGTTGCGGCGGGCGCTGGCGGAGCATTCGGCGGCGGTGCTGACGGCGCCGCCGGGGGCGGGGAAGAGTACCGTGGTGCCGCTGGTGTTGCTCGAGGAGTCTTGGGCGGCGGGGAAGCGGATCTTGATGTTGGAGCCGCGGCGGCTGGCGGCGCGGGCGGTGGCGGTGCGGATGGCGCAGACGCTGGGGGAGGGCGTCGGGCGGACCGTGGGGTATCGCATGAGGTTGGACACCAAGGTGTCGCGGGAGACGCGCATCGAGGTGGTGACGGAGGGGGTGTTGACACGGATGTTACAGACGGATCCGGAGCTCGAGGGGGTGGCTGCCGTGGTGTTCGACGAATACCACGAGCGCAGCCTGCAGGCGGATCTCGGACTGGCGCTGGTGCTCGATGCGCGCGAAAGCGTGGCGCCGGACCTCAAAGTGCTGATCATGTCGGCGACGCTCGAGGGGGCGGCGGTGTCGCGGCTGCTCGGCGATGCGCCGGTCGTGGCGGCGCACGGTCGGTCGTTTCCGGTGGCGACGCGCTATGCGGGCAAAGGACTGCCGCCGCTGCCTGACATGGAGTCGGCTCGCGGGGGACAGGAGAGTCCGGAGGCGCTCACGGCGAGGACCATCCGGCGGGCGCTGGAGGAAGAGCATGGAGACCTGCTGGTGTTCCTGCCCGGGGCGCGCGAGATTCATCGGGTGCGGGCGTTGCTCGAAGGATCGAGGCCTGCGGCCGCGGGCGGCTCCGGACCGCTGCGGATTCTGCCGCTCTACGGTGAGCTCTCGAGCGAGGAGCAGGAGGCGGCGCTGCGGCCCGCGGCCGCCGACGCGCGTCGCGTGGTGCTTGCCACCAACATCGCGGAGACGAGCCTCACCATCCCGGGCGTACGGGTGGTCGTGGACTCGGGGCTCGTGCGCCGGCTGCGGTTCGATCCGTCGACGGGAATGAGCCGGCTCGAGACCGAGCGCATCTCGCGAGCTTCGGCCGAGCAGCGGCAGGGGCGGGCGGGTCGGGTGGAGCCGGGAGTGTGCTATCGCGCCTGGAGCGAGAGCGCGCAGCGCAGCCTCGCTCCGTTCGGCTCCCCGGAGATCGTGGAGGCGGACCTGACGCCGCTGGCGCTCGAGCTGGCGAGCTGGGGCATTCGCGATGCGACCGCGCTCAGGTGGCTCGACCCACCGCCCGGCGCGACGCTGGCGAGCGCGCGCGATCTGCTCGAGCGGTTGGGCGCTCTCGATCGTGACGGGCGCATTACACCTCATGGCCGGGAGATGGCGCGGCTCGGCATCCATCCGCGGCTCGCGCACATGCTGCTGCGCGCGCGAGAAATGGCTTCCCTGCCGCTCGCCGCGGATCTCGCGGCGCTGCTGTCGGAGCGGGA
>JASHVV010000150.1 GCA_030044385.1 Gammaproteobacteria bacterium | reverse complement strand
CGCAGGCGCGTGAGCGCGCCGGCGGCGGTGTTGGTGTGCAGGGTCGAGAGGACCAGGTGTCCGGTGAGGCTCGCCTGCACGGCGATCTGCGCCGTCTCGAGGTCGCGGATCTCGCCGATCAGCACGACATCGGGATCCTGGCGCAGGATGGCCCTGAGGCCCCGCGCGAAGGTCATCTCGACCTTGGTGTTGACCTGCGTCTGGCCGATGCCGTCGATGTAGTACTCGATCGGGTCCTCGACCGTCATGATGTTCTGCGTGTTGTCGTTCAACCGCTCGAGCGCGGCATAGAGCGTCGTCGTCTTGCCGGAGCCGGTCGGTCCCGTCACGAGGAGGATGCCGTGGGGCTTGTGGATCAGCTCGTCGATGAGCGCCTCGGTCTTCGGGTCCATGCCGAGCGCGTTCAGGTCGAGGCGTCCGGCCTGCTTGTCGAGGATACGCAGCACCACGCGCTCGCCGTGGCCCGAGGGGATGGTCGAGACGCGGACGTCCACGGCGCGCCCGGCGATCTTCAAGCTGATGCGCCCGTCCTGCGGCAGACGCTTCTCGGCGATGTCGAGCTTCGACATCACCTTGATGCGGGAGACGACGAGCGGCGCCACGGCGCGCTTCGACTGCAGGACCTCGCGCAGCACGCCGTCCACGCGGAAGCGCACGACCAGGCGATTCTCGAACGGCTCCACGTGGATGTCGGAGGCGTTCTCCTTCACGGCCTGGGTGAGCACGGCGTTGATCAGCCGGATGATCGGCGCATCGTCGTCGCTGTCGAGGAGGTCTGCCTGCTCCGGCAGCTCCAGCGCGAGATGCGCGAGGTCGGTGGTGTCGTCCAGTCCCTCGACCGCCTGCATGGTGTCGGAGCCGGAGCCGCCCTCGTAGACCGCGCGCAGCAGCAGATCGAACTCCGCCTCCGGCACGCGCTCGAGCTTCATGGGGCGGCCGACGAAGCGCCGGACCTCCGCCAGGGCGAGCGCGGACACGTGCTCGCGACAGACGCATTCGGCCTCGCTGTCGGTGATCAGCTTGACGAGCACGCCGTGGCGCTTCGCGAAGGCGAAGGAGAGCCGCCGTTGCGGGGGGGCGGCGGCCTGCAGCTGCTGCGGCTCATCCATGACTTCGGCTGCGCTCAAGGACTGCCTCCGCCTTGCGTCGCGCCGCTGCCGTTGGACTGCGTGGGCGGACTCGGCGTGGCCTGCGGAGCCGGCGGCGCGGGCCCGGTCTGGGCGGGTGCCGCCTGCCCTGCGGCGGGCGGCGAGGCTTGCGATTGCGGCTTGTGCGCCTGCGGCTTCTGGTCGAGCGGGTTCGGCGCCGCCAGGGTGCCGGGCGGCGGCGGCGGCGGCAGCGGCGGCAGCCGCGGCGCGGGCTCGCCCCGCAGCAGTTGCGGGAACTGCCCGCCGACCATGGAGTTCTGCTGGCCCAGCATGTAGCTGTAGTCCCGGCTGGTCTCGGCAGCGGCCTCCGCCTGATCGCGCAGGACCGTCGGCTTGATGAAGATCATCAGGTCGTTGCGCGTCGCATTGTCGTTGCGCGACTTGAACAGGTTCCCGAGGAGCGGGATGTCGGCGAGCAGCGGCACGCCGTTGTCGTCCTTGGTCTGTTGGTTCTGAATCAGGCCGCCGAGCACCACGACGCCGCCGTCCTCGATCAGGACATTGGTCTGGATGGTCCGCTTCTCCGTCTCCGGCTCCTCGAGGGTGGTGCTCGTCGTCCCCACCACGTTCGAGCTCTCGACGGAGATCTTCAGCATCACCGCGTTGCTGGCCGATATCGTGGGCGTCACCTTGAGGATGATGCCGACTTCCTGCTGCTGCACGGTCTGGAAGGGAGTGACCGAGCCGGTGGTCGTGGTCGTGGGAGTGGAGTACTGGCCGGTGACGAACGGCACCTCCTCGACGTCCTTCAGCGTCGCCGCCTCGTTGTCCAGCGTGACGGCCGACGGGGTGGCCATGATGTTGGTGGTCGAGTTGTCCTGCAGGGCGCGCAGCATGGCCGCGAAGGACTCGCCGGCGGCCGTGAGGGAGCCGATGCCGATGGTGGTGCCCGAGAGCAGCGTGTCGCCGGCGCCGCTCTCGAGCGAGCTCGCGCCGGTCTCGCCCGCGGCGATGAGGTCGACCAGGCTCGTGCCGCCGACGGGCGCTACGTAGCCGCCGAGGGGCACCGTGTTGTTCTTGGAGAACGCGGCCCAGTTGACGCCGAGGTCTTCGGTCTTGTCGACGTCGATCTCGGCGATGATCGCCTGCACCAGCACTTCCGGCCGGCGGTGGTCGAGCGCGGTGATGATGTCGAGAATGGTCCGCATGACCTTGGGCGGAGCGGTGATGATCAGCGCGTTATTCTGCGGATCGGCCCAGACGAGGGCGTTCTTCTCCGCCGCCTCCTGCGGGTTCTTGCCGGTGGTCTGGCCGCCCGCGCTCGAGATCTGCGCGAGCTCCGACATCTGCTCCTTGAGCTTCGGTGCGAGCTTCGTCGCATCGGCGTAGTGCAGGTAGATCACGCGCGTGTTGCCGCCGGCCTCCGCCGGCGTGTCGAGCTCCGCCACCAGCGCCTTGATGCGCAGGCGCTGTGCCGGATCGCCGCTGATGAGGACGCTGTTGGAGCGCTCGTCCGCCACCACCCGCAGGTTGCGGCCCTCCTGGATATTGCCGGCGCCCTGGTAGAGCGAATCGATGGTGCGCACCACGTCCGTGGCCGAGGCGTTCTGCAACGGCATGACGTCCACGTCCTGATTGCCGATCTGGTCGATGCGCTCGATGATCTCCATCATCCGATGCACGTTGCTCGCCCTATCGGAGATGATGAGGATGTTGGATGGCGCGTACGCGGCGAGGTGCGCGTATTCCGGGACCATGGGCCGCAGGATCGGCACCAGCTCCGCGGCGCTCACGTTCTTGACGGCGACGACCTGCGTGACGATCTCATCCGAGGTCGCGCTGACTTGAGCCGGCAGGTCCACCGAGGGCATCTCCCGGGCGTCCTGCTGCGGAACGATCTTCTCGATGTTGTTCCCGGATGGCACGGCGATGAAGCCGTAGACCTCGAGAATGGAGAGGAACGCCTGGTAGAAGGCCGGCGGAGTCATCGGCGCCGAGGAGTACATCGTCACCTGCGCCCGCACCCGCGGGTCGACGATGAAGCTCTTCCCCGTCGCGGCGGCGACCGCCTGGACGATCTGCTGGATGTCGGCGTCCTTGAAGTTCGGGGTGATGCTCACCGCCTGCTGGACCGTTCCCTGCGCCTGGCAGGCGAGCGGCGGCACGAGCAGAGCCAGGCAGCATGCAAATACGCGAAAGCCTTTCACTAACCTCAACCCTCGTGTGGGACCGTGGCCTTACTGCACGCCCGGGGGCGGCGAGAAAGGTCTGGAGACCGGGGGCGGCGCCGGCGGCGGTCCGGAAGCCCCATTTTGCGACCCGGCGAGCGATTCCGCCTCCTGTTCGACAGCGGCCAGATCGAGAGTGAGATCCTGTTGCTGCCCATTGCGCAAAATCGTGACCTGGGCCTCACTCGAGGAGCCGAGCGTACTCATGATCTCCTGCGCCCGCGACGGATCATCGAGCGGGGTGCCGTCGATCGCCGTCACGAGATCGCCGGGCTGCAGGCCCAGGCGGGTGAACGCCTCCCGATCCCGCCCCGGATAGACCCGAAAGCCCTGCTGCTTGCTGCCCATGAACACCGGCTCCGGGCGCATGATGTCGCCGATGATGCCAGGATGGCGGCTCACGAGCTCCACCATGCGTCTTACGAGGGGGGTGGCGAGCGGCGCGTCCGACACGCTGGGCGGCGGGGCGCTGTCGGCGAGGTGGCGCGGCAGGGCCAGAGATTCGATGCCGCCGTCACGCTCGAGCAGCACGTGGTCGGAGTACACGGCGTGCAGCCGCGCGCCGCCCGGGATGTCGTCTCCGACCGCATACACCTTGGTGCTCGTGGCGCTCGGCCCGAGTATTGCGAGCCCGCCCCGCGGATCGTTGGCTGCGATCACACCCGTGAGAACCAGCGGCATGCTCGTCTGTGGGGCGTTGGCATTACCGCCGGCGGGTGTGGGCGCGACCCCGAAAAGGTGCGTATTGGTGATCGCGGCGATGTCCAGGGGCGCGCGCCGCGCGTGCGAGGCCGCGGCCAGCATTCCGGGCGCAGGCGCGCTGCCGACGCCGGCGAGGTCGGTGACGATCATCGCACCCTGCACGCCCAAGGCGAGCGCAACCACCCACGTCGCCACGCGCGGACCGCGGGTGAAGAACAGGGCACGCCACTTTTCGGCCCCGGAGCCGCCGGGGAGCCAGGAAGCGGCGCTCATTGAGGTGGCCGTATCATGGATTCGCCCGCGCAATCATACGGCGCGTGCGGTTGCGCTCTCAAGCGATTGTTTCTCAAAGAGTAACGGCGCTCCATCATCGCAGGCTTGTGTTGCAGATTCGCGACCCCTATAAAGACATCATGCCCGACCCGCATTCGACCCGTCCCGATACCGGCATTCTCGTCGAGGAAGCGCGGCCCGAGGTCAAGCAGCCGCCGCTCTACCAGGTGGTGCTGCTCAACGACGATTACACCCCCATGGAGTTCGTCGTCGATGTGCTGGAAAAGTTCTTCGGCCTCGATCGGCCGTCGGCTACCCGCATCATGCTCGAAGTTCACACGAAGGGTAAGGGTGTGTGCGGGGTCTTTACGTTCGAGATCGCGGAAACTAAGGTGGCGCAGGTGACCACGTATGCGCGGGACCACCAGCATCCGCTGATGTGCACCCTCGAAGAGGCTTGAAAGTGCTGTCAAACGAGCTTGAATACTGTCTCAACGACGCGTTCCACCAGGCCCGGGAAGCGCGTCACGAGTACCTGACGGTCGAGCATCTGCTGCTCGCGATCCTCGATACGCCGCGGGTGCGCGAGATCCTGCGGTCCTGCGGCGCCGATCTCGGCAAGCTCAAGCAGGAGCTGAAGGATCACATCGAGCAATCGACGCCGCGGGTGGAGGAGGGCGAGGAGCG
>JASHVV010000149.1 GCA_030044385.1 Gammaproteobacteria bacterium | reverse complement strand
CCCTCGAATTTGACGCAGGCCGCGAGGGGCGCGGCCAGGCGATGGGCCCACGGAGTCTCCAGGTGACGGACGGCGGAGCGGCCGGCCTCCGCGTTGGCGAACGCTGCCGCGCAATCGTTGCCGAGCGGAGAAATGAGTCCGATTCCGGTGACGACTACGCGCCTCATGCGCTCGGGTCCGTCGAGGCAGCCGGGGGCGTGCGGGCGGGACGCTCGGGCGCGCACGGCTGCGGCCCCTTCTGGGCGGCGATCAGGTCGTCGATGTACTTCCCGGCTTCTCCCAGGGTACCGAAGGTGACGCCCTCGGACGGCAGGTGCACGTCAAACTCCTCCTCGATGAAGAAGAGCATCTCGACCATGCCGAGCGAGTCGATATCGAGCGCGTCGAGCGGCTGGTCGGGCGTGAGTCGGGCCGGGTCCAGCTTGTAGCGCCGGACCAGCAGTTGGGACAGTCGTTCGAGTGTGGTCATGTTGCCGACCCCTGGATGAAACCGGGAAGGGCGCTGGCCGGCGGTGTCACGGCGGAGCGCGTCTTGCCGCTCACCCGTGCCGCGATGCCGAGCAGCGCCGGCGCCCGCCGCAACAGCGGGAGGAGCGGAGCGGCGATGCGCGGACGCATGGCTGCGTGGGCGAAGCAGGCCGCCAGGCGCATGCGCCCGCAAAAGTGCGCGCGCCAGAGCGAGGCATAGCGCCTCTGAATCTGCCGGCGCCGGAGCGCCCCCCGCACGTCGAGCCGCAATGCCTCGGGCGCGCCGGCCAGCTCCCCGCACAGCAGCCACGCGGATTGCAGCGCCATGCTGATGCCTTCGCCGATGATGGGATGAACTTCGCCGGCCGCGTTGCCGATGAGAAAGGCGCCGCGGTATCCGCCGCCCAGGCGGATACCGGGCCGGATCGGTCCGGCCGCGAGCCAGGTGCCAACCCTGGTGGCTTCCGCCAGAGCCTCTCTCACGCCGCGGCACTCCTGCCGCAGGAGCGCCTCGACGGCCTCACCGGCGCTGGCCCTGGCATCCGCTGCGCCGCGGCGCCGGGAGGCAGCGAGCCGATCGCGCCGGATGCAGCAGGCGAGGGTGGCCAGGCCGTCACCCGCAACGACCATGCCCCCGTAGCCGCCGGCAAAGCCCAACACGGGCAGAAGCCCACCCTCCAAGGCGGCGTTGCGGAACGTCGCTTTGAATCCCAACAGGTCGGAAGGCCGGCGCTCGCGGCTCCAGAGACCATCCTCGGCGGGCGGCGGCTGCCAGGAGCCATGTGCCCGAATGACCACCGGCGCCTGCAGCGAGATCTCCACTCCGCCGTGCGCGGCGTCGACGTCATGACTCGCATCGCGCGTCGCAGACCGAACGGCCAGTGCCCTGCAGGGCTGGAGCACGACGGCGCCGCTCGCTCGCGCCTGCTCGAGCAGGAGCAGATCGAGATGCTCCCGCCCTATGGCGCAGCCCCACGGATGAGCGTTTCCACCGCAAGCCGGCAGCGCGGCGTCGATACGCTCGTCCGCGCACCACAGAGCCACGCGGCGCAGCTCGGGCCCGGCGCGCCGCCGCAGCGCCTCGCCGATACCCAAGGCCTCGAGGAGCGGGAGATTGCTCGCCGCGACGCATTCCCCGCACACCTTGCGGCGCGGAAAGGGATGCGCCTCGAGGAGCGCGACCGACCACCCTGCCCGCGCGAGCAGAATGGCCGCGCTCGAGCCCGCGGGGCCCGCGCCGATGACGATCGCATCGAACCGAAGGGTCATCAGGCTGCGCCTCCGTGCACTGCGACGAAGAGATGACTGAAGAGGCCGGCAGGCCGCTCCGTCATTTTCCAACGCCCCGGGCGCGCGGGCCAGATCCGCGACAGCTCGTCGCCGCAAAATCCGGCACGTACGCTGACCACGGCATCGTGAAGGGTGTCGCGGCTCACGGCGAGCGCCGGCAGCAGCCGGCTGCCGAGAAGCGAGGGGAGGCTGCGCCGCGGCTCGCAGGCGACGAAGGCCTCGCACCGGTCCGCGACCGCCGACAACAGCTCGCGCAGAGCGGCCGCCTCGAAGTGATGGAGGAAGAGATTGGCGAGGATCACGTCCCAGCGATCCGTGAGCGGTCGTGGAGTTGGGGCTCGAGCCCATTCGAGTGCATCCGTGGCGAGCGCGCGCAGGCTCCAGCCCAAGTGAGCAAAAGCGATACCCGTCTCGTCCGAAATCAGCGGTTGCCGGTCGAGAAGCGTCAGCTCGGCCACGGGCCAGGACGCCGCAAGCCGCGTTGCCACGCGTAAGGCCAAGCTGCCATCGCCCGCTCCGAGCTCGAGGATGCGCAGGCGGGCGTGAGGCGCAGGTAACGGCAAGGCATGGCGGATAGCCCGATCCAGAATCACTCGGTTGCCCATGACGTGGTTGACGCGCTGCAGATCGCGGCGTGAGCGAATGGCACGCGCGTCCGCCGGCGGCAGCTCATCGAGGATCTCCGGCCGGACCGTCCGCTGCATCAGTCCACTTGCAGCAGCGCGCCGTGACAGCTGAACCCGGCGCCGAACGCTCCCAGCCACCACCATCCTCCCGCCGCGCCGCCCGCCAGGGCGGCCTGCAGCACGAAGTACACGAATGCGCTCGACAGATTGCCGTACTCCCGCAGCATCGCCGCGCTGTAGCGCAGGTTATCGGGGCCGAGCGCCAGGCGCTCCTCGAGCGCCCGCAGGACGTCGCGGCCTCCGGCGTGCATGATCCAGGCGCTGATTTGCGAGACGTCGAGTCGCGCACGCCGCAGTACCGTCCGGAGTACTTCTCCAACATACTCTGCCGCCAGGGCTGGCACGGGCCGGGTGAGTACGTTGCGCAGCATCCCGGCACGTTGCTCGAACATGAGCGCTTCACGCTGCGCCGGGTCCAGGAACGACTCGCTGTCCTGCCACCGGATGCGGCGTCGGCCGGCAGCCGCCGCGTTCGAGAGAACCGCCGCGCCCGCCCCGTCTCCGAACAAACACGCGCTCACCAGCACGCCGGGGTCCTCGTCGAGATACATTGCGGCGCTCGCGACCTCGACGCAGATCGACAACACGTTGCGACATTCCTGGCCGGGGGCGAGCAGCGCCCGGCCGAGGCGCATGTTGGGCACGGCGGCCGCGCAGCCTTGGCCGACCAGATCGAACGCGGGTGTGCGCGCGCTCAGGCCGAGACGCTCGATGACGTAGCCTGATAAACCCGGACAGAGATAACCGGTGCACGTGCTGACGACGATGGCGTCGATGTCGCGGGTTCCGAGGCCGGCATCATCCAGAGCGGCGGCGCCCGCCCGGGCGGCAAGTTGCGGCGCGGTGTCGAGAAAGCGCCGATGCAGCGTGTCGGGGTCGATGCGGAAGACCTCCG
>JASHVV010000148.1 GCA_030044385.1 Gammaproteobacteria bacterium | reverse complement strand
CAGCGCCTCCATGTGCGGCAGGCTCGGCGCGGGCTCATCCGGGATGGCGGCGAGCTCGGCGTGCAGCCGGGCCTCGGCGCCGGGATGTTGGGACAAGAGGTACCAGGTCCAGTTGAGGCCGCTCGCCGTGGTCTCGTGGCCCGCCACGACCAGGGTCAGGATCTCGTCGATGAGCTGGCGCTCGGGCATCGGCTGGCCGCTGTCCTTGTCGCGGGCGCTCATCAGCATTGCGATGTAATCGAAGTGCTCGTCCGGCTCCCGGCGGCGGCGCTCGATGAGGCCGGCGACGAGCTTGGTGAGCGAGCGGAACTTGAAGGCGAACTGCAGGTTCCGGCCCTGCTCCCGGGTGACCACGTCGAAGGGGTTGCCGCCGAGCTCCTGCGACATGCGCGCGAGGTCGCGGCCGAAGATCGCCCGCAGCACGATATCCAGAGTGAGCGCGCTCATCTCATCGGTGAGGTTCACCGGCTCGCCCCGGCGGGCGAATGCCTCCCACCGCTCGAGGAGCTGCGAGTTCGCCGTGCCGATCACCTCCGCGAACTGGGTGATGACCCGCCGATGGAAGAAGGGCTGCATCATGTAGCGCTGGCGGGTCCAGAGCTCCCCCTCGCTGGTCATGAGGCCCTTGCCGAGCAGGATCTTCACCCGGTCGAGGCCGAGCCCCTTCGTATAGTTGCGGTGATTCGAGACCAGCACCCGCTTGACGTCGTCCGGATGGTGGATGACGTACGTATGGGACTGCCGCGCCGGCACGTAGACGCGGTAGGTATCGCCGTGAAGGGCGAAGAGCTCGATCATCCGCTCCAGCGAGTCGTCCGTGGAGCCGATATCGAATTGAATGGCGGCCTCGGGCGGCTGGGCCTGCGTCGTTGCGGGTCTGCTCATGAGAGCTCGGGATTATAGTAAATTGCCCGATTCCTCATGGGAGCGGATCAAGCGTGACATCCGAGCCGGACGGCGGCGGCCTGCGAAATACCTTTTATCGCAAGGTCACCCGCTCGGGCCGCAGCATGACGCCGGCGCGGCGACTCCTCTACCGGCTGGCGGCGCCTCTCGGAATCGGCATCGTGCGCGCATGGTGGCTCACGTGCCGCGTGGTCGCGGTGCGCGGCGCGGAGCATCTGGAGGCGGCCCTCGCCAAGGCGCCGTCCCTCATCCCCTGCTACTGGCACCAGCACCAGCTCTACTGCGGGAAATACCTGCTCGAGCAGCGCGCCAGAATGAAGGTCGGCTGGCTCATCAGCCCCTCGGTCGACGGCGAGCTCGGGGCCATGATGGTCCGGCGCGTCGGCGGCTCCGTCATCCGCGGCTCCTCGAGCCACACGGGCGCGCGCGCGTTGCGCGACTATTATCAGGCCGTCGCCAAGGAGGACATCTCCCCGGTCATCACGCCCGACGGCCCGCGGGGACCGCGGTTCAAATTCAAGCCCGGCGCGATTCTGCTCGCGCAGATGTCCGGGCGCCCGATCCTGCCCATGGCCTATGCCGCCTCGCGCGCCTGGCGGGTGAAGTGGGATCGCTTCGTGATTCCGGTACCGCTCTCGCGCATCGCCGTCGCCATCGGACCGCCCCGCTACGTGCCGCGCACGCTGGATGCGGCGGCCCTCGAGCAGCTCCAGGAAGAGATGGAGCGGGAGCTGCGGAGGACCTACGAGCTTGCGAGGAGCGCCCTGGGCTGATCGGCTCTGGAGCCGGCGCCTGCCGGCGACAAAGTTCGATTACGTCACATCTCCAGTCATTCGCCCCGGATTTTGTTAACTCGTGACCCCCTGGACGAACAGCACGTTAGCTTGTGTTCCTGAGCGGGTATGCGAGAATCGCGCGTAACTCGTTAAAAGATAGCAGCCGGAAACGGTCCACAAGCTGGGTATCGGCCGCTCGCGGAGCGGCAGTCCTAGGGTAGCTTGCGACGAATGGTGGAGAGGTAACCGGTCCCATGTCGAGTTTGCCGCCGGACAAGCCAGCGGATTTCACCGCATCGGACATCCTTTCGGCGGACGCCTGGAGCGGCAAGGTACCCAGGCCGGCCATCGGTATCGACGTCGCGTGCACGAAGATCGCCGTCGATTTCCAGAACATGCGCAAGGAAGGCATCAGCGAATGCCTGCGCCGCAATCTCGAATTCCTGCGTGAAGCGAGCGCCACCGATTGCGCCTTCCTGCTGGTGCTGCGCCCCGACGAGCTGGTGATCGAGGAGGTGCAGACCGCGCGCGGAGCCTTCGCGCAGTGCCGCCCGGAAGGGCTGCAGGGGTCGAGCCTCGAGTCATTCCCCTGGCTCAAGGGACGCCTGGATCACCTTCGCCTCTCGGAGCTGCGCGACACCGCGGCGCCGCGGCGGGAGCAGGCCGCCGAGGGGCAGCGCTTCGCGGAGCTGCAGATCGGCTCCGTGCTGCTCGTCGCCCTGCGCGTACAGGGCAAGCCCGCCGGCTTCCTCGGCCTCGCGCACACGTTGCCGCGCGGCGCCTGGGACGTGAATCTGCAGCTGCTGATGAAGCTCCTCGGTACGAGCCTCGCCACGGGTCTCGAGCGCATCCGCATCGAGGCGCGGCTCGCCAAGCTCGAGGAGCGCACGAACCTGTCCCAGTCGTCGGCCAACGACGGTCTGTGGGACTTCGACGTCGAGAGCAACGAGGTTTATTTCTCTCCCCGCTGGAAGGCCATGCTGGGCTACGGCGACGAGGACATGCGCGGCTCGCCGGACTGGAGCAGCCTGGTGCATCCGGACGACCTCGCGCGGGTGCAGACGGCCATTCGCGAGCACGTCGACGGAAAAACCCCGCTCTTCGAGAGCACCCATCGCATGCGGCACCGCAGCGGCGAGTGGCGTTGGGTCATCAGCCGCGCGACCGCGCGGGTGGACAAGCACGGCCGGCTGCTGCGCCTCGTCGGCGTCGAGCTCGACATCACGGAGCGCAAGCTCTACGAGGAGGCGCTCTTCCGCGAGAAGGAGAGCGCGCAGATCACCCTGCAGTCGATCGGCGACGGCGTCGTGACCACCGACGCCAATTCCGTCATCGACTACATCAACCCGGTGGCGGAAGCGCTGACCGGCTGGCGGCTCGAGGACGCCATGGGGCGGCCGGTCGAGGAGATCTTCCGCGCCTTCCACGAAGAGACCTGCGAGCCGCTCGAGAACCCGCTCACCGTCTCCATCCGGCGCATCCGGCCGATCAAGTCGGTGCGGCCGATGCTGCTCATCCGCCGCGACGGCAACGAGCTCTACGTCGAGAGCACCGCCGCGCCCATCCGCGACGGCCAGGGCCGCGTGTCCGGCGGCGTGTTGGTCTTCCACGATGTCACCGAGGCCCGCGAGCTCAACCGGCGGCTCTCCTATCACGCCAG
>JASHVV010000147.1 GCA_030044385.1 Gammaproteobacteria bacterium | reverse complement strand
ATGCCGGTGCTCGGCGGCACGACGGCGAAGTTGCGGAACGCGGACTGTCCCCAGCGCAGGAACGCGTAGCGCTCCACGTTGCGGGAGAACTCGATGCGCGTGTTCGCGGCGAGGGCGCCGGCGCTGCCGTACTCGTCGACCTGCACGGAGTGGTCGATGACGAGCTCCGCGGGAGCGAGCGGGTTGACGCGCTCGGCGTCGCCGCCCAGGCGCACGATGGCATCGCGCATCGCGGCGAGATCCACGACGCAGGGCACGCCGGTGAAGTCCTGAAGGATCACGCGCGAGGGCGTGAACGCGATCTCGTGCGAGGGCGTTGCGGACGGGTCCCAGGCGAGAAGGGCCTCGATGTCGTTGCGAGTGACGTTGACGCCGTCTTCGAAGCGCAGCAGGTTCTCGAGCAGGATCTTGAGCGAGTAGGGGAGCCGCGCCACTCTCTCCTTGGGCAGGGCCGCCAGGCTGAAGATCTCGTACGAGCGGTTGCCGACCGCCAGGGTCGAGCGCGCCTTGAAGCTGTTCGTCATGAGGGGGATCTCTCCGCTTTAAGAGCGGCGCGGATTATATAGGAAGCCTCGATGGTCTCGATGACGGCGCCGCCGAGGCACCTGTCGCCCTCGTAGACCACCGCGTACTGCCCCGGCGTGACGGCGCGCTGGGGCTTCTCGAAGCGGATCAGCGCCGTGCCGTCGGCGCGCGGCTCCAGCCTCGCGGACTGGTCGGCCTGCCGATACCGTACCTTCACACCGCAGGCGAACGGCTCGCTGCGCGCGGCGCTCAGCCAGTGCATCGGACCGCTCACGAGCCCCGAGCTGAAGAGGAGCGGGTGATCGTGCCCCTGCACGACGACGAGGGCGTTGCGGTCCGCGTCCTTGCGGGCGACGAACCAGGGCAGCTCCGCGCGGCCGCGGTGGCCGCCGATTCCGAGTCCCTCCCGCTGACCCAGCGTGTAGAACGCGAGGCCCCTGTGGGTGCCCAGCCGCTCGCCGTCGGGAGACTCGATGGGACCCGGCCGGTCCGCGAGGAAGCGGCCGAGGAACTCGCGAAAAGGACGCTCGCCGACGAAGCAGATGCCGGTGCTGTCAGGTTTGTCGAACACGGGCAATCCGGCCTGGCGCGCGCGCGCGCGCACGGCGCCCTTCTCGAGCTCGCCGATCGGCATCAGCGTCCGGCCCAGGTGCTCCATGGCGACCGCATGGAGGAAGTAGCTCTGATCCTTGGCGGCATCGCGCGCCTTGTGCAGCTCGGGACCGGTGGGCTCGAGCAGGATGCGGGCGTAGTGTCCGGTCGCGAAGCGGGCGGCGCCGAGACGCTGCGCGTGGCGCAACGCCACGCCGAACTTGATCTCGCGGTTGCAGAGCACGTCGGGATTCGGTGTGCGGCCGGCGCGGTGCTCCGCCAGGAAGTGCTGCAACACCCGCGCGCGATATTCGGCCGCGAAGCTCGCCCGATGCAGAGGAATGCCGAGCTCCCGGGCCACGGCGCGCGCGTCCTGGAAATCCTGGGCGGCCGTGCAGTAGCCGTCGTCGTCCTCTTCCCAGTTGCTCATGAAGAGGCCGTGCACCTCCCAGCCCTGCTCCTTGAGGAGGAGCGCGGCGACGGCGGAATCGACGCCGCCCGAGAGTCCAACGATGACGCGCCCGCTCATGCCCGCAGCCCGCCTTCAGACCCTCACCGCGCTCACGGCCGGAGCCGAGCCGAGGTCGAGAGCTGCCGCTGCGCAGAGCGGCATGCGCCGGCCCGCCAGGTAGTCTTCGATGCACCGCAGCACGAGCGGGCTGCGCAGCTGGGTCTCGCGTCCCCTGAGCTCGGCAGGCGTCAGCCAGTGTGTGCCGACGATGCCGTCATCCAGTGCCTGGCCCTCCCGGTGATCGCTCACCGTGCCGCAGAACGTAAAGCGCTTCGTGGTGCGGCCGGTGCGGGGATGGCACCACAGGTAGACGCCGACGAGCTCGCTCGCCGAGAAACGCCAGGCGGTTTCTTCGCGCACCTCGCGGATGATCGCCTCGAGCAGCGTCTCGCCAGGCTCGACGTGTCCGGCGGGCTGGTTGAGGACGAGGCTGCGGTCGATCCGCTCCTCGACGACGAGGAAGCGGCCGTCCGTTTCGGTTACGGCGGCGACGGTGATTTCGGGGTCGGACATGGACGGAATTATATTCCGTCCGGGCGGATGGCTCTGCTTACCCGCGGTGCACTGCGCGCAAGCCGTGCTCGGGGGCGCTGGCGTCCCAGATCTGGTCGTATTCCTGCAGGTAGAGCCGCGCAACCGGCGGATTGTTGATGTCCGCGACGCCGTCCCAGGTATCGGTACGCATCCGGTAGACGATGGCCCGGTCGTCCGCGATCAGGTACGCCGAGGCGCGCTGGCGCGCGTCGGCTGCCAGGTAACGGATGTCGATGCAGCTCGAGAGCCGCCGGCCCATGGCCACGAAACGGTTGCTGTCGCGCATGACCCGAGCCGGCTCGGCGAGGAGCACGCGCACCTTGGCGAAGCTGCGTGCCAGCACGAAGTGTTTGATCACATCGAGGAACGCCGTCTGGTCGTAGAGATCGGGCTCGAGGTCGGGGGTGTAGATCGAGATCAGGCGTTGCGCCGAGGCAGCCACCTGGCACACCGCGCTGCGCACCTCCGGCAGCGTGCTGAGCACCGTGAGCACTTCCATGCCGCGCGGCGCGCGCGTACCGCCCTTGCCGGTCATCGACTCCGGCGAGTAGCGGGCGTTGGCGAGCTGCGCCAGCGCACTGTTGTGTTCGAGTTCCCCGTATTCAGCCACGAGCGGCGCCTGCCGTCTTCGCCTGCAATCTGGGCAGGCCAGCGGATCTTAGAGAGAGCGCTCACACGGGGGTTGTGGAATCCATCACGAATTCAGGGTCTTAGCGTTAAAATCGAGGCCCAAGTCTCACTTTTGGCAGGCGGCGCGCCGGGCGGATTTGTCATATTTCCCGCGCCAGACGGGCGGCGAGGCCGGTGTAGTCGAGCGGGCGGAGCGACTGCAACCGGCGCTTCTCCTCCGCGGCCAGGGGGAGGCTATCGATCAACTCCGCGAGCGCTTCGGGATCGATGACGCGTCCGCGCGTGTATTCCTTGAGGCGCTCGTAGCCTCCCGGGACTCCCGTTGCGCGAAGGACGGTCTGCACGGCCTCGCCGAGCACTTCCCAGGCGCCCTCGAGGTCGGCCGCCAGCGCTGCGGCGTCGGCATTTACCTTACCGAGGCCGCGTCCGAGCGCACGCCAGGCCACGAGCGTATGGCCGAGCGCCACGCCGAGATTACGCAGCACCGTGGAGTCGGTGAGATCGCGCTGCCAGCGGGAGATGGGGAGCTTGTCGGCGAAGTGGCGCAGCAGAGCGTTGGCGATGCCGAGATTGCCCTCCGCATTCTCGAAATCGATCGGGTTGACCTTGTGCGGCATGGTCGAGGAGCCGACCTCGGCCGCGGCCGCGCGCTGCTTGAGATACCCGAGGGAGATGTAGCCCCAGAAGTCGCGGCAGAGATCGAGCAGCACGACGTTGGCCGCGGCGACCGCATCGCAGTACTCCGCGATCCAGTCGTGCGGCTCGATCTGCGTCGTGTAGGCGTTGCAGGCGAGCCCCAGGGACTCGATGAAGCTGCGGCTCACCGCGGGCCAGTCGATGCCCGGCAGCGCCGCGTGATGGGCGTTGAAATTGCCGACCGCGCCGTTCCATTTGCCGAGGATCTCCACGGCGCTCCAGCGGCGCTCGGCGCGGCGCAGACGCGCGACGAAGTTGGCCACTTCCTTGCCGAGGGTCGTCGGGCTGGCGGGCTGGCCGTGGGTGCGCGCCAGCATCGGCACGTCCGCCTCGCGGTGGGCGAGGGCGGTGAGCTCCGCCGTGCGCTCTGCGAGCGTGCCGAGCAGCCGCCGGCGCGCCTCGGCGAGCAGCCGCGCGTAGCTCAGATTGTTGATGTCTTCCGAGGTGCAGCCGAAGTGCACGAGCTCCAGGGAGGCTGCGCCCGCTCCGGCGGCGGCCAGCTGTTGGCGGACGTAATACTCCACAGCCTTGACGTCGTGGTTGATGACCGCCTCGATGGTCTTGACGGACTGTGCGCAGTCCGCGTCCGGCTCGCGAGCGAGCTCGCGAGCACGGGCGATGACGGCGGGAGCGAGAGCGGCACCGGCGAGCCGCGGCACCGCCGTCGTCAGGTGCAGGAGCCATGCGGCCTCGATCCGCACGCGCTCGCGGATGAGGCCCGCCTCGGACAGCAGATCCCGCAGCGGCTCGGTGGCCGCCCGGTAGCGGCCATCGATGGGCGAGAGCGCCGCGACCGCGGCAAGCGCATCGGGACCGGCGGAATCCGGGGCAAGAGAATCGGGGCGGGAGTCGGGCATGCGCTATCATAACGCAGACGACCTTCGGAGCAGATGAATGACGAGTTCCCATCGAATCGAGCGCGACAGCATGGGCGAGCTGCAGGTGCCCGCCGCGGCGCTCTGGGGCGCGCAGACGCAGCGCGCGGTGCAGAATTTCCCGATCAGCGGCCTGACGATGCCGCGCGCCTTCATCGGCGCGCTCGGGCTCGTCAAGCAGGCCGCGGCCCGTGCCAACACGCGCCTCCAGCTTCTCGACGCGGCGACCGCGGGGGCGATCGAGGCGGCGGCGGCGGAGGTGGCGGCCGGACGTCACGATGCGCAGTTTCCCATCGATGTCTTCCAGACCGGCTCCGGCACCAGCACGAACATGAACGCCAACGAGGTGATCGCCACGCTCGCCACGCGCCGCCTCGGCAAGGCCGTGCATCCCAACGATCACGTCAACATGGGCCAGAGCAGCAACGACGTGATCCCGACGACGATCCACGTGAGCGCAGCGCTCGCGGTGCGCCGCGAGCTCATCCCGGCGCTCGAGCACCTGCGCGCGACGCTGCTCGCGAAGGAGCGCGAGGTCGGCACGGTCGTCAAGACGGGCCGCACGCACCTCATGGATGCGATGCCGGTCACTCTGGGGCAGGAGCTTTCCGGCTGGCGCGCGCAGATCGAGAGCGGCCTCGCGCGGCTCGCCGCCGTCGAGCCGCGCCTGCACGCGCTCGCTCAGGGCGGCACCGCGGTCGGCACCGGCATCAACGCGCACCCGCAGTTCGGCGCCCACTTCTGCGAGGCGCTCGCCGATCTGACACGGCTGCCGTTCACCCCGGCGCGCAACTACTTCGAGGCGCTCTCCTCCCAGGATACCGCCGTCGAGCTCTCCGGGCAGCTGAAGACGATCGCGGTCAGCGTGATGAAGATCGCCAACGACCTGCGCTGGATGAATAGCGGGCCGCTGGCGGGCCTGGGGGAGATCGCCCTGCCGGCGCTGCAGCCGGGCAGCAGCATCATGCCGGGCAAGGTGAACCCGGTGATCCCGGAGGCGGCCGCCATGGTGGCCGCGCAGGTCATCGGCAACGACACCACCATCACGGTCGCGGGACAGGCGGGCAACTTCCAGTTGAACGTGATGCTGCCGGTCATCGCGCACAACCTGCTCGAGAGCATCCGCCTGCTCGCCAACATCTCGCGGGCGCTCGCCGACCGCGCCATCGCCGGCTTCGAGGTCAATCCGGCGCGGCTGGCCGAGGCGCTCGACCGCAACCCCATCCTGGTCACGGCGTTGAATCCCGTGATCGGCTACGAGAAGGGCGCGGCCATCGCCAAGAAGGCCTATGCCGAGGGCAGGCCCTTGCGCGAGGTCGCGGAGAAGATGACCGATCTGCCGCGCGAGGAGCTCGCGCGGCTGCTCGATCCGGCCGAGCTCACCCGGGGCGGCATCAAGGGCGGCACGGGCGGCGGTGGCTGAGAGGGCGGGCAGCACCGGCTCGGGAGACCCGTCGGCGGAGGCACAACGGCCTCAGGCCGTGGACTGGCCGGCGCGCATCCGCGAGCGTCTCGCGGGCAGCCGGCCGCGCCACGACCCCGCGGACTGGCTCGTCCCCGGGCTGACGGCGCAGGAGAGCCGCTCCTATCATCGTTTCTTTCCGGCCGACCCCATCCCGGCGGCCGTGCTGATCCCGATCGTGGAGCATCCGGGCGAGCCCACGGTGCTCCTCACGCAGCGCGCCACACAGTTGCGCCGCCACGCCGGCCAGGTCAGCTTCCCGGGCGGCCGCATCGAGCCGCAGGACGGCAGTCCCGCGGCGGCGGCGCTGCGCGAGGCGCACGAGGAGATCGGCTTGCCGGAGAGCGTGGTGTCGGTCGTCGGTTTCCTGCCCGATCACGTGGTCATCAGCGGCTTTCGGGTCACTCCGGTGGTGGCGATGGTCCGCCCCGGCTTCGAGCTCCTGCCCGATGCGCAGGAAGTGGCGGACACCTTCGAGGTGCCGCTCGCCTTCGTGCTCGATCCGCGCAATCACCGGCCGCGGATGCATCGCTTCCGCACGGCCGACGCGGAGGCCAGGCTGTTCGAGATCCCCTATGACAACCGCCACATCTGGGG
>JASHVV010000146.1 GCA_030044385.1 Gammaproteobacteria bacterium | reverse complement strand
TGTCGTCATCCAGTGCGCAGTGGAGGGTCACGAGCGCTACATCAAGGAGATCTGGTATCGGCCTCGCAGAGGCGAGACTCAGGATGGGTCGGAGCGGAGCGAATGCTGACCGCCATCGGTACGACGGCTCAAGCGGTGCTGCGCGGCTGGCCGGGGCTCGCGTTGGATTTCACCGCCGTGCAGGCGCCCATGTGGGTTGCCATGGCGCGCGGGCGCGCGGAGTGGCGTGCCTTCGCGGCGTCGCCGGTGATCGCGGGTACGCTCATGGCGGCGACCGGCATCGGCATGTCTCTGGCGAGTCCGCTCCTTCACTCCATGCACATCGCCGCCGGGGGTCTCATGGAATACGCGGTCGGTGCGAGCCTGGGCGGCCTTCTGGGTTACGGCGGCGGCCGCGTGCTGGCCACGCCGGTGCGGCGCGTCGAAGACCACATCAGGGGTACGACGGTTTTCGATGCGGAAGAGGCCTTTGCGCAGCGCAGTCCGCGGCGTGGGGCCGGCCGTGCACGTGATGCTTCGCCGGGAAGTCGGCAGGCCGGGATCACTCTCGCCGGCATTCCGGTGCCGGCCGCCGACGAGACGAAGCACTTCAAGCTGATGGGCACCACGGGCGCGGGAAAGAGTACCGCCATCGCAGAGCTGCTCGCGGGCGCGCTGCGCCGCGGCGACCGGGCCATCATCGCCGATCCGGACGGCGGGTATCTTGCGCGCTTCTTCGATCCCCGCCGCGGCGATGCGATCCTCAGCCCCTTCGAGGCCGGTGGCGCCAAGTGGGATCTCTTCGGCGAGATTCGCGCGGAGTACGACATCGATCAGCTCGCTCTCGCCCTCATCCCGGATCACGAAGGACAGGACCGGAGCTGGCGCGGCTACGCGCGCACGCTCTTTTCCGCAGTGACCAGTCAGGCGCGCGCCGGTGGAGTATCGGACGTCAACACGCTTTTCGAGCTGCTCGTCGTCTCCAGGAAAAGCGAGCTCGAGCTGCTGGTGGCCGGCACTCCCGCGCAGGCCTTCTTCGAAGAGCACAACGACAGGATGCTCGACTCCATCCGGTCCGTGCTGACCTCCGCGGTCGGCGCGCTGCAGCACGTCGCGCGCCAGGACTCGCAGCCGCTCTCGGTGAGGCAGTGGGTGCAGTCGGGAAGCGGCGTGCTCTTCATACCCTACCGCGCCGGCCAGATCGCGGCGCTGCGCTCGACGGTCTCGGCGTGGATGCGCATCGGCATCTTCGAGGCCATGAGCCGGCCCGAGACCGATCAGCGGCTGTGGTTCGTCGTCGACGAGCTCGATGCGCTGGGTCAGATCGACGGCCTGAAGGATGCGCTCGCGCGCCTGCGCAAGTTCGGTGGGCGCTGCGTCCTGGGATTTCAATCCGTTGCCCAGGTCTCCACCACCTACGGCAAGGGCGAGGCGCAAACCCTGGTGGAGAACTGCGGCAACTCGCTCATTCTCCGCTGCTCCGCGAGCGAGCACGGCGGCACCTCGCAATTCGCCTCGCGGCTCATCGGCCAGCGTGAGGTCGTGCGCATCGCACGCTCGAGATCCCGCGGCCCCGGGGCCTTCCTGCCTTCCATCACGGAGTCGGAGCACCGTCAGGTCGAGCCGGCGGTGCTGGACTCGGAGATCGAGCGGCTGCCGGACCTCGCTGGGTTCCTCAAGCTTGCCTCATCACCGGATTGGCTGCGGGTGAGTCTGCGCCCGCCGCAGCCCGTGCGCGCGGCCCCGATCCGCCCGGAGCCGCCGCGGGAGGCGGTACGCGCGCGCGATTCGAGCGTCTTCCTCGATGCATGGGAACACGATGGGCGATGAAGCGATGAAGCTCGGGCTGCTGATGGAGGCGGCCCAGGCGCAGCAGCGTCTCGGCCAGGAGAGTCTCGAGCGGCTGGCGGCGCATGCGCGCGATCTCGAGAGCATCGTGCGCGAGGAGATCCGGCGGACCGTCGCCGAGGAGCTCGGGAGCGTTGCGGGCGAGAGCCGGCAGGCCGCGCAGGCCCTGCAGCGCATGCGGCGCGCGGCCAACATGCGGGTGCTCCTGTGGACGGTGTCCATCGCCGCCGTGTGCTCCGCAGTCGCCATGGGGGAGGCGTGGTGGCTGCTGCCTTCGCGACAGGAGATCGCCGCTCTGCGCGCCCGCCGCGATGCGCTGGCCGCGAACGTCGCACGCCTGCAGGCCCGCGGAGGGTCCATAGACCTCAGGAGATGCGGCAATCCGGGCCGGCTCTGCGTGCGCGTGGATCGGCAGTCTCCGGCCTACGGCGCGGATGCCGACTACCTGATCGTCAAGGACCACTGAGCCCAGGGGTGTTGCACCATGTTGTCAGTAGGGATGGCGTCCTGGAATCCTGCCGCCGCGCGCCCGGTGTTGGCAGGCTCGCTGGCCGTTGCGCTGCTCTTCGCGGCGGCGCTGTCGCGCCGCTCTCGAGGCCGGGACGCGCACCGGCGCGGCGCCCGAATACGGGACGGCCGGGCGGCGCAGAGACGCACCGCGCGCCTGCAATCCCTGCGCCGCATGCCGCTGCCCACCATCGCCGGCATCGGGATCCTGCCTCACGACGAGGTCAAGCATTTCAAGCTGATCGGTACCACCGGAACGGGCAAGTCGACCGCGATTCGCGAGCTGCTCGCGGCGGCCCTCGACCGCGGCGATCGGGCCGTCATCACCGATCCGGATGGCGGCTACCTGGCGCGGTTTCACCAACCCGGCCGCGGGGACGTGATCCTCAATCCATTCGACCGGCGCTCCTCGAGGTGGGACCCTTTCACCGAGGTCCGCGAGCCCTATGACGCCGAGCAGCTCGCGAGCAGCCTGATCCCCTCGACGGAGGATGCGTCCGGACGGGAATGGCGCGGGTATGCGCGCACCTTTCTCGCCGCGGTGGTGCGCCGCTGTCATGAGATCGGCCGTCACGA
>JASHVV010000016.1 GCA_030044385.1 Gammaproteobacteria bacterium | reverse complement strand
CGAGGGCGGCATTCTGCTGGGTGAGCTCGTCCATCTGCATGACCGCGCGGTTGACCTGCTCGATCCCGGAGGACTGCTCGCGCGAGGCGGCGGCGATCTCGGCGACGATGTCGGAGACCTTCTTCACGGAGGCGACGATTTTCTCCAGGGTCTGGCCGGACTGGGTGACCAGCACCGAGCCGTCCTCGACCCTGCGCACCGAGTCCTGGATCAGCTCCTTGATCTCCTTGGCGGCGGTGGCGGAGCGGCCGGCGAGGCTGCGCACCTCGCTTGCCACCACCGCGAACCCGCGGCCCTGCTCGCCGGCTCGCGCGGCCTCGACGGCCGCGTTCAACGCCAGGAGGTTGGTCTGGAAGGCGATGTCGTCGATGACGCCGATGATGTCCGCGATCTTCTTCGAGGAGTCGTTGATGCCGGCCATGGCCGTGACCGCCTGGCTCACCACCGTTCCGCCCTTCTCCGCCTGGTCCCGTGCGGCGAGCGCCAGCTGGTTGGCCTGCGCGGCGTTGTCGGCGTTCTGCTTGACGGTGGTGGTCATCTCCTCCATGGAGGAGGCGGTCTCCTCCAGCGAGGAGGACTGCTCCTCGGTGCGCTGCGACAGGTTGACATTGCCCGCGGAGATCTCGTCGGCGCCGCGGTGCACCTCGGCGGCGACGCGCTTCACCCTGGAGACGACCTCGGCCATGTTGTCGGCGAGCTGGTTGACGCCCCGGCTCATGGCCTCGAAGAAGCCCGTCTTGCCGGCGAGCTCGATGCGGCTGCCGAGGTCGCCCGCGACCACGGCCGACAGCATCCCCTGCATCTCCTTCTCGACGGCGACTTCCTGGGTGCGGTCGGTCCATTCCATGACCGTGCCGATCCGGGTGCCGCGCTCATCGAGCACCGGATTGGTGACTGTCTGGAAGGTACAGGCCCCGAGCTGCCGCTCGGCGGTGCGCGAGCCGGCGAGGGCGTCGAGCTCGCGCCGCTCCCCGGCCGGATCGGCGGCCAGCGCCTCGAGGCTGGAGCCCTGCAGCTGCTGCACCTCGAATCCGGGCAGGCTCAGGCGGACCTGTTCCTGGTTGCGCGCGAAGCTGGCGCCCGCGGTGTCGTTCAGATAGATGATCCGGTGCTGCGAGTCGGCGAGCACCACGGATGTCGATACCTTGTCGAGCGCCTGGCGCACGCGCGCGTTCTCGGCGGCCACCAGCCGCTCGTTCTCGATCTGGGTCCGGAGCTTGCCCTGCATGTCGTCCAGGGCACGCAGCACCTGCCCGGCCTCGTCCGATCCGGTGAGATCGACGGTGCTGTCGTACTTGCCGGCCGCGATGCGCCCGAAGACTTCGATCGCCTGCCCGAGGGGCGTGGCGAGCGATTGGGTGATGAGCCAGGAGAGGGCGAGCGCCACGGCGAGCGCGAGCGCCGTGATTCCGGCCGTCAGGTTGCGCCAGGTCGTCACCTGCGACAGGCGCTGCCGCACTGCGGTGTCCATCTGCGAGTAGCCGATGTCGGACAGGCTCTGCAGGCCGGAGCTGATGGCCCGCGAGTCGGCGAAGAGCTCCGCGGTCGTGATGGTCATCTTCTGCGCATTGATGATCCGCGACTCGATGATCCCGTAGGAGCTGTCGAACGCGCCTTGCGCCGTCTGCAGGGCCGGCCCGATCCGGGTGCGGGCCGCCGCCGGCGCGCCGTTGAGGTCACGCGCCGCCGCGGCGAAATCGCCGGCCACTTCCTCGTGATAGAGGTGCAGCGCCATCTGGTCGTCGCCGCCGAGATAGCCTTTGATGCTCGCGCGCGTCGCATACCACTGCACGTTGCCGGAGGCGATGAGCGCTCCCGGCACGTCGCGGGTGGCGATCTGAATCAGCGAGGCGGTTTGGGGCGAAGGATCGACGTTGAGCGCCGAGCGCGCCACCACCAGGTTGCCGAGCTTCACGATGGCGGCGATGAGGGCGTCGTGCCGGGATACCGCATCGTCCGCGGTCAGCTTCAATTCCGCCGACTTCAACTGCTGCCAGTCGGACTCGATGCTCTGCCACTGGCTCGCGACCCGCAGGCGCCCTGCGGTCGCCGAGTCGCCGGCGTCGACGGCGGCGATGGTCTTGTCGATCGCGGCTTCCGCGGCGAGGAGCTCGTCGCGGCGCGAGGTGTCCCCGGTGAGCACCGCAAAGAGGAGACTGCGGTGATTGGCGACCTCCGCCAGCATCGCGCCCACCTGGTGGGCGTAGCCGGCGCCCGCGAGCTCGTTGCGGGCCTGTGTGACTTCGCCGTCGGCGGCGCTCAGGTAGAAGACTCCGAGCAACGCCGTCGGCACGGCCATCGCCGCGACGAGCAGCGCCAGTTTCTGCCAGAGCTTCAAGCGGTTGAGAAATTGCATGGGAATGACCTCTACGCCTCTATCCATTCGCCGCCGGCGCCTGCGGCGCGCCGGGGCTCCGGCCGCGCCTTTCTCTGCGCGGGCTGGGGGGCGGTCCTGACGGCGGCCGCCGGCGCGGGCGGTCGCTCGGCGGCAGGAGCGGCGGCGCTCTCCGCGCCGAGCTCGTAGCGCGCCAGCATGTCGTTGAGCTCGCGTACCTGGCCGGCCATCGATTGCGAAGCGGCGGTCGCCTCCTCGACCAGCGCGGCGTTCTGCTGGGTGAGCTCGTCCATCTGCACGACCGCGCGGTTGACCTGCTCGATCCCGGAGGATTGCTCGCGCGAGGCGGCGGCGATCTCGGCGACGATGTCGGATACCTTTTTCACGGACGTGACGATCTCGCCGAGCGTGCGCCCGGAGTGGGTCACGAGCCCTGAGCCGTCCTCCACCTTCCTGACGCTGTCCTCGATCAGGCTCTTGATCTCCTTCGCGGCCGTGGCGGAGCGGCCGGCGAGGCTGCGCACCTCGCTCGCCACCACCGCGAAGCCGCGGCCCTGCTCGCCGGCGCGCGCGGCCTCGACCGCCGCGTTGAGAGCCAGCAGGTTGGTCTGGAACGCGATTTCGTCGATGACGCCGATGATGTCGGCGATCTTCTTCGCCGACTCGTTGATTCCGGACATCGCGTCCACCGCCCTGCCGACCACGGCGCCGCCTTGCTCCGCCTGATCGCGCGCGGCGAGAGCGAGCTGGTTCGCCTGGGCGGCGTTGTCGGCGTTCTGCTTGACGGTGGTGGTCATCTCCTCCATGGAGGAAGCGGTCTCCTCGAGCGAGGAGGCCTGCTCCTCGGTGCGCAGCGACAGGTTCGAGTTGCCGGCGGTGATCTCCTCGGCGCCGAGGGCGATCTCGCGCCCGGCGCTCTTCACCCGCGAGACGATCTCGACCAGGCTCTCGGCAAGCCGGTTCACACCGGCTCCCAGCGCTTCGAAGAAACCGGACTTGTGGGCGAGATCGATCCGCCGGGTGAGGTCGCCGCCGTTCACCGCGGCAAGCACGGCCTGCAGCTCCTCCTCCACGCTCACCTCCTGGGTGCGCTGGGTCCATTCCATCACCGTGCCCAGCCGCTCGCCGCTCTCGCCGGTCACCCGGTTGCTGACGGTGCGGAAGCAGAGCCCGCCGAGAACGCGCTCCTCGACCCGCTCGGCGGTGAGCGAATCGAGAGTCCGCCGCTCGGCGGCCGGATCGGCCGCCAGCGCCTCGAGACGCGAGCCGCGCAGCCCGGCTGCGTCGAAGGCCGGCAGCGAGCCGCGGATCTCCGCCGCGTGACGCTCGAAGGTCGCCTGCGCAGCGTCGTTGAGATAGATGATCCGCTGCTCGGCGTCGGCCAGCACCACGCCGGTGGAGGCCTTGTCGAGCGCATGGCGGATGCGCGAATTCTCGGCGGCGACGGCCCGCTCGTTCTCGATCTGGGCGTGCAGCGTCTGCTGCATGGCGGCGAGCGCCTGCAGCACCTGGCCGGCCTCATCGCCCCGTTGGGTCTCGATCTCGTTGTCGTAGCGGCCCTCGGCGATCCGCTCGAAGACATCGATGGCCCTGGTGAGGGGCCGCGCGAGAGAGAGCCTCACGAGCCTGGCCAGCGCCAGCGCCGCGGCCAGCGCGCCGAGCGCGAGCAGCGCGGTGAGGTCGCGGTGAGCGCCCGCCGCGGATGCCCGCGCGGCGAGCGCCGATGCCGCGGCATTCAGGCTGTCGGCGGAGAGCTTCTGCAGCGCATGGCTCGTCGGGATGCCGGCGTCGTAGACCGCGCCGCCGGTGATCTTGAGGCTGGCGGCATTGATGACCTGCGAGTCGACGACGCCGCCGAATTGCTCGAAGAGCCGCGTCACCGTGTCGAAGTCCGTCTGCAGCGGGGCGCGCACGTTGGGCGGAAGCACCGCGAGACCGGCCTCGATCTGCTCCAGTCGCGACGACACGCGACTGCGGTAGATCGCGATTCCCATCTGATCGTCGCCGCCGAGGTAGCTCTTGGCGGCGGCATCGACCGCGTAACGCCGCATGCCGTCGGCTTGCGCCAGCGCCGCGGGCGTGAGCTCGGAGCCGATCTCGAGCAGTGTGCGGGTCGTCTGGTAGGGGTCGGAGGCGATTCCCGAGCCGACGGCCACGGCGGAGGCGATCTGGTCCAAACGCCCGATCAGCGCGGCATTCGCATCCGCGATCTGCGCGGGCGACTGGCTGGCCGTCGCGGCGGCCTGCGCGCGCCACTGCGAGTCCGTTGTAGAGATATCCTCCCGCACACCGTAGCGCTCGCCCAGACGGCCGGTCACGTCCTCCAGGTGGCTCATTGCCGCGTCGACTTTCTGCTGTTGTGCCGCTACGGCGGGGCCGCGGGCCTTGTCGCCGCTTGCGAAGACGAACGCCCGCGCGCCGTGAGTGAGCAGGTCGGACTCGAGCGAGCCGACGGCCTGCAGGACGCGCACGCCCTGCTGCTCGTCGCGCGCCTGGCCGAGCTCGCCGCCCATGGTCCTGAAGTAGAAGAA
This sequence comes from Gammaproteobacteria bacterium, assembly GCA_030044385.1. Classification (GTDB taxonomy): domain Bacteria; phylum Pseudomonadota; class Gammaproteobacteria; order Steroidobacterales; family Steroidobacteraceae; genus 13-2-20CM-66-19. The sequence continues at coordinate 1,393 of JASHVV010000016.1, read as the reverse complement.
GCCGACGAGCACCGCCGGCACGAGCATCGCCAGGACGAGAGCTCCCAGCTTCTGCCAGAGATTCAGACGGTTGAGCGCCAATTTATTCATGGGAGGAACTCAGGCGCTGCGCGCCGCGCGCACAGTGCCCACTGGTGAGACTCTTGCGGCGCCACTGCCGTAGGCGACGCCCGCGGGGCGCAGCCCCGAGGACCCATCGTTCATCAGGCGATAGCTGCCCATGTTGTCGCTCAGCTCGCGAGCCTGTCCGGCCATGTTCTGCGCCGCGGCGGTCGCTTCCTCCACGAGTGCGGCGTTCTGCTGCGTGAGCTGATCCATCTGCATGACGGCGCGGTTGACCTGCTCGATGCCTGCCGACTGCTCGCGCGAGGCGGCGGCGATTTCCGCGACGATGTCCGAGACCTTCTTCACCGACGCCACGATTTCCTCGAGCGTCTGGCCGGACTGGGTGACGCGCGCCGAGCCGTCCTCGACCTTGCGCACCGAATCCTGGATGAGGCCCTTGATCTCCTTGGCGGCCGTGGCCGAGCGGCCCGCGAGGCTGCGGACCTCGCTCGCCACCACCGCGAAGCCGCGGCCCTGCTCACCGGCGCGCGCCGCTTCGACGGCCGCGTTCAGCGCCAGCAGGTTGGTCTGGAAGGCGATCTCGTCGATCACGCCGATGATGTCGGCGATCTTCTTCGAGGACTGCTTGATGTCGGACATGGCGGTGACCGCCTGATTCACCACCACCCCGCCGCGCTCCGCCTGATCGCGCGCCGCGAGGGCGAGCTGGCTCGCCTGCGCCGCGTTGTCGGCGTTCTGCTTGACGGTGGTCGTCATCTCCTCCATCGAGGAGGCGGTCTCCTCGAGCGACGCGGACTGCTCCTCGGTGCGCCGCGAGAGGTTGGTGTTGCCGGCGGAGATCTCCGCCGCCGAGCGGTTCACCTCGGTGGCGGTCGCGCGGATGCCGTTGACGAGCCCGGCCATGCTCTCGAGCAGCGAGTTGATCCCCTCGGCCATGGCGCGCAGCTCGGGGCTGTCCATGCGGGTATCGAGCCGGCGCGTGAGGTCGCCCTGCGAGGCCGCGTTGATGACCTCGCGGGTCTCCTCGATGATGTTTCGGGTCATGTTCATTTGAGTTCTGTCTCCGGTCCGATCAGGCGGCGCTGGCGGTGACGGCTTCTTCGCCGTCGGGCCCGGTGGAAAGGGCGAGGTCCCTGCCGATGAGCCGGTCGATGTCGAGCAGCACCACCATGCGCTCGGCGACCGACACCAGGCCGCGGATGTAATCGGTGGCGGAGCGCGAGCCGAGCTCGGGCGCCGGCTTCACCTCGGCGGAGTTGACGTCGACCACGTCCGAGACGCCATCCACGACGACGCCGAAGTCGCGGCGCCCGGCCGGCGTGTTGAC
>JASHVV010000145.1 GCA_030044385.1 Gammaproteobacteria bacterium | reverse complement strand
TGCTGCTGCTGCCGCTGCCACCGCTGGTGCTGGTGCCCTGGGCCGTGACCACGGAGGAGCTGCCGCTGGCGTTCAGCTGGATTGCGATCGTGGTGCCGTTGAGGGTCGTGGTGTTGCCGTTGTTGAGCGTCGCGCTGGTGCCCCAGAAGCCGGAGCTCGGTGTGCCGTTCTGCACGTTGAGCGCATAGCTCCAGCCTTCGTTCTGGTCGGTCGTGCACATGAGCGGCGAGTCGATCGCCGGCAGGATGGAGTTGAACTGGATGTCCGAGCCCACCAGGACGGGATTGTAGATCTCCTGCTCGTAGGTCTCCGCGCCGTAACCCGAGCTCGTGCCCGGGAAGTCGATGTACCAGCCGTACTGGTTGTTGCTCGAGGTCGAGCTCTCCTGATCGCCGAGAGTGGTCGTGTTGCAGTCCGTGGAGCCGGCATAGCAGACCAGGTACGCCTGCTCGATGGAGGGCTCCTGGCTGCTGGCGTCGTACGTGACCAGCTGTTCCTGCAGGTTGGCCGGCGTCAGGGTGCCGGGCGGATCGGTCGACAGGCTGACGAACGGCGAGGTGTTGTTGGCGTTCCAGCCGCTCATGTTCCAGTCCCAGATCCCGTAGAAGGACTGCTGGCCCGTCGAGTAGGTGGTGGCGCTGGTCGCGGTCACCGGGAATTTCTCGCCGGTGCCGAAGAAGAGCATGAGCTGCACCTCTCCCGACTCATTCGAGACGAACACCGGATAGACGTCGCTGGTGATCGGCTGTCCCGCAGAGGTCGTGAAGAGCGGCGCCGCCGAGGATCCGGTGCCGTAATTCGTCACCGCCCAGTTCTGCGGATCGTCGCTCGTCAGATCGAAGCGCCAGACGTTGCCGAGGAGGTCGCCCGCGTACACGTAGTCGACGACGTGATCGCCGTCCATGTCGACCGGGTGCGCATATCCGATGCCGTCGCTGTCTCCCGACTTGCCGGCGCTCAGATAGTACGTGGTCTGGGTGCCATTCGACGGATTGATCGTCACGATGTAGATGCCGGCATCCCCGGTCGAGCTGTTGAATCCGTTGCCGAAGATGATGCCCCAGTCGCCGTTGTGCAGCCGGCGGATGGTCGGCGTTCCATAGGTGTCGCCGAGATTCAGGGCGCAATTGGCGACGTTTTGGCAGGTGAAGCTGCCCGGGTTGCTGACGCTGGAGCTGCCGCCCTGCCAGTCGCCCATCACCAGCGTCGAGGCGTTGGCCTCGCTGAAATTGGTCGGAGTCGTGACGTCGAGCGCGTAAATCTCCGCGCCGCCGGGGCCGAGCCCGCCGACGAGCCAGGTGTGCCAGGCACCGTCGTAATACAGGTCGCCGGTCCCGGGCGTCGCATCGACGTAGAAATTGTGGCCGTACTGGGGATTCGCGTAGTCGAGGGATGTGGTCGTCGAATTATGGATCGTCTCCAGCACGCCCTCCGGCATGTAGGCGAGCAGCTCCTCTCCGGTATTCGTCGTGCTGCTGTAAACGGTACCCGTGGTGTCCCACGAGCCGGCGCTGAAGCCGTGGAGGAAGCCGTCGTCCGCGCCGACGTAAACCACGTTCTGCCGGGTCGCCTCGTCCGTGGCATAGGTCTGGTAGGTCGGCCCCGAGTTCTCCGGCATGACGGCGCTGGGGTACAGCTTGTCCTGCCACGTCGACGGGGTCTCGTACGCCGCATACGCCGACATCGACGGCGGCCCCACCCACGTCGAGCTCGAATCGACGATGTCGCCGAGCACGGAATCGAGCATGCGGAAGCACGGCAGCCCCGAGCCGGCCGCGGGGCACGTCCCGCTCGTGTTGACCTCGTTGGTCATGTCGCCGCGGAGGAAATTCAACCGGTCGGCCGTCTCCGAGGAGTCTCCCGTGGTCAGGTCGGCCTCTTCGGCGGCCGTGATGCTCGCCCATTCGAAGGCGACGCCGCCCGTGCCGCTCCAGGTCAGCATGACGCGGCTGGTCGGCGCCTGAGCGGACGTCGGCCCGGCCTGTCCGGTGGTCGCGCAGGTCGAGCCGCTCGCGACCCCGGTGAGGACACAGGAGGCGTCCCAGTTGGCCGAGGATTGGATGGTGAGCACGCCGTTGGTGTTGATCAGCGAATTGGCCGTGAGGTCGCCCGTCCAGTTCTGCGGATCGTAATAGCCGAAGTAGGCCTGCGAGCCGGTCTGGACCTTGGAAGACTGCTGCTGGTTCACGGTCGTCGAGCTCGACGCCTGGCTGACCGGTGTGGCCTGGAAGCAGAGGATCTCGTGGATGTTCGAGCTGCCACCGGTCGAGCCGGCGAAGCCGAAGCGAATGCTCGCGGGCAGGGGGCCGTTGGAAGCGCTGATGCTCTGGTTCTTGAGGACGCTGGTCCAGGCGCCGCCGTTATAGCTGTAGGAGAGGCTGAGGAGGCCGTCGGTGGTGATCTTCAGCTGGTACGTGATCGGATTGGCCTCCTGGCGGGAGTAACCGCCCGTCGCGTACTCGTTGGCGATCTGCACGTTTCCGGGCAGTACATAGTAGCCATTGGGAATGGCCGCATAGTCGTAGAGCGTCGGGCCGCTGTTGGCGGAAGTCGCGCCGGTATTCGTCGCCGTTCCCGTGCTCGCGTAGCTGGCGAAATTCCACAGCGTACCCGTCTCGCAAGTGTCCTGTACGGCGGTTTCCTGCTGCGAGGTCGTGAGCGACGACGGGTAGTACGTCGGGTAGTTCTCGTTCAGCCAGTACCAGGACACGTTGCCGGCGCCGCGCAGGCCGATGCGGTTGGCCCACTCGCCGCCGCCGGATGCGGTGTTGTCGCCGGTGACCGTCGCATTGGCGACGTCCAGCGTATTCGTCTTGCCGTTGAGGAAATTGCCGTATTCGTCGATGCCGAGGCCGATGTAGCCGCCGACCAGGCCGTTATAGGGAGTGTTGGTGTTCGAGCAGCTGTAACCCAGGCTGCCGCCCCAGGAGCCGTAGTTGCCCACCGCGCCGCTGTCGAAGTTGACCGACTCGGTGCCGTCCATCAGGAAGAAGCTCATGCCGTCGGCGCCGTCGTTCTGGTCGGGAGCCGTGGCCTCCACGACGTCGGTCTCCGAGCAGCTCGTGTTCGAGCCTGAGCCCGACTGGGTGTAGCCGGTCGGACAGCTGTACGTGTCGGTCGGGGACGAGGTGAGGGTCTCGGTGCATTCGCCGGTCGAGCTGTTATACGTGTAGCCGTTTGTCGAGCAACTGTCGCTGGCAGTGGCGGACGTCGTCGTGCCGCCGTGTTTCGGCGTACAGGTCATGTTCGACCCGGATCCGGATGAATTGTCCCCGTTCGGGCAGCTGTAGGTCACCGTCGGGGTCTCTGTCTCGGTTTCGCTGCACGTCGCGTTCGAGCCCGATCCCGATTCCGTATAGCCGCTGGCACACGTGGACGAGACCACGGTGGGGTTGGCTGTGAGCGTGGAGACGCATTCGTTGTCGCTCGACGTCGAGCCGGACGGACAGCTCGCGCCGTTGCCGCCGGAGTCGCCTCGGTAGGTCACCGTCTTGAAGGTGATATTGAGGCCTTCGTCGGTGGCGTAAGTGTTTCCGGAAATGATGAGGCCGTTCTGGGAGTGTCCGCCGTTGGAGCAGCCGCTGCCTGAGGAGATGCACCCGTTGGTGAAACGCAGGGCTCCGTCCCCCGACGGGTCGGGAAGCGTGACGGCGGAACCGGCCACGCCGTTATAGCCGCCAACCAGATTTTCAGTGTAGTAATTGTCCGCAGTGCAGCCCGGCGGCGTTCCCGCAGTGGTTCCTGTCGTGCCGGTGCCGGCGACCGTGCTCGCGGTCAGGCAGGCGCCGTTGAAGTAGTACCACGGGTTGCTGGTGCTGGTGCTGTTGAATTCCTCGGATATCGTGACCTGCGCGAAGCTCGGGCCGCAGTAGAGCACGGCCGCCGCGAGTGCGAGCGCGAGGAGCCATATTCTGTTGCTACGCATGATAGCTCTCCGAATCTTCTACGGGCCGCCGCCGCCGGCGGCGAGCGGACGGATCTGGTAAATGCTCTCCACCACGGCGACCGTCGAGTTGCTGCCGCCGTACGACCAGGCGTCGATCTGGTAGTCCTGCGCCTTGAGGTAGTTGTAGGTGGCGTCGGTGCCGAGATAGCTGATATAGAACGTGGGCGCCCCGTAATAATTGGCCGGAAGGTTGGTGGTGCCGATCGGAAAGAGTGTGGTCGCTCCGGTCACCGTGGTGCTGGGGTTGTAGCTGTAGCCGACGCTCCACGGCACGTCCAATGCCGTCTCGCCGGTAACCGAGGTGAGCGTGTTCAGGCAGATCGGCGGTGCGGCCCCCGAGAATGTGCTCGCCGAGCAAGTCACCGCGGTGGTCGAGGGCTCGTTGTTGACCAGCCATTGCTCCGCGTAGACGTCTGTGCTGGTGGCGGCCTGCAGCGCGCGCTGCTTGTCCAGGACGTTGCCGGCGATCCGGTTCTCGAGGCCGACGCCGCGGAACATGGCCAGGGCGAGAAGGGTGACCACCAGGAGCAGCAGGAGCGAGGTGATGAGCACCATTCCGAGGTCGCGCCGGGGGTGTCGCGGGATGCGGGGGCTCATTGTTGCGAATCTCCCACACGGCCCATGACGCTGATCACGCGAGTGAACGTGACCTATTGCTGCTGGCCGGGCTGGCCATACAGGGGATTGAGGAAAGTGAGCGCCACCTTCACCGAGCTGACATCCGACCAGTAGCTGTTGCTGGTGACATCCGCCGCGTTCATGTACTGGACTACGTTGCTGTCGTCGCCGGTGGCGACGCCGTAATAGATCTGCATGTTCTCCACGCCGGTCACCAGCGGGACGGCTGTTCCCATGGAGCTTCCGGTCTCGAGCTGGCAGTAGAGCTCGCCGTCGTCCACGTAGAGGTAGCTCGTGTAGGTATTATCGCCGGCCGGGGTTCCATCGCAGAGGTTGATGCCATCTCCGGTCGCCGTCATGTAACGGACATAGATGGAGTCGAGAGTGAGCTGCGGGATGGTGGGATTGGCGGCGCTGTCCGGTGCGGTCATGGCCTGACCGGATGTCAGGTTCAGGCCGGCCACCGTGGCCGGGGGCAGCGCCGTGGATTCCGAATTGCTCGTCGGATCGGGGAAGTACCCGGCCGTGCCGATCACGCTCCGCAGCATCGCCGTCGCGAAACGCTCCTCGTCCTGCAGCTGGGACAGGCCGGACTGCTGCATCTGGGCCATGTTCACGCCCTCCTCGACGACGACCACGCCGGCGATGAGGAACAGGGCGATGAGGATCGCGACCATCATCTCGATCAGCGACAGGCCGCGCTGACGCGGGGCGAGCCGGGTGGCCAATCCGCATCGGGTCGAGCCGCGGGCGCTCATGGCTCGACCACCAGGGTGTAGGTTTGTTGCTGGAAGGTCGTCGGCGCGCCGGCCGCGACCTCCTGGGAGTTGGCCGCCACGGTGTTCTCGGACCACTGGATGGTGATCGTGCAGGTCGTGATCGTCGTGAGGGTGACCACGGCCGAGCAGTCGATCGTCGAACTGGAGTTCTGCACCACGCCGGCGAGATTCACCGCCCACTGCGCGAGATCATCGCCGGCGAGCGCGACGGAGGTGCATGCGGTGTCGAGGCACGGGTCGCTGGGCGAGGTGGCTTGCGCATCGGCCAGGCCGGTCGCCATGGCGGACTGCAGGCTCGCATTGGCTGAGGTGAGCGTAGGGCTGCCGGCCGACGAGGTGGCCGTGACGGACAGGGGATTGCCGGCGGAGACGGTCCAGAAGCTGGAGCCGCCGTCCCAGAAGTCCCGGTCGGCATGCATGGTATCCGCCAGGCTGTCGGCCTGAAGGGCGATCAGGGCGCGGACCCTGGAGGTTCCGGCGCTCGAGAGGACGACCGCCTCGAGCTTGGCGATGCCGAGGAGGCCGACGCAGATGATGATGAGAGCGACCATCACCTCGATCAGGCTGAAGCCGCCCTCGTGGGCCGGCGCGCTGGGGTGCCTCATGTGCAGCCTCCCGCATCGGTCGTAGGCGATTGGATGGACATCATGCCGGCCTGTGAGAGCGTCAGGCAGCGGGTGTAATACGAGTTGTAGGTGCTGTCGGGCTCGTTGTGCAGAGTGATGGTCATGCCACCGGCGCCCGTATATGCGAATCCCTCCCGGGTGAAGGTGATCGCGTAATCGCCGGCAGGGGAGGTGAAGCTGTCGGGGTCGCTCGTGGGGAAGGGCGACTGGACACGAAGCACGGTGTCTCCGGCATCGACCGTCTGATCGTCGTTGACGTCGGAGAACACGATCCAGCCCTGTTGCCAGGTGTCACTGGCGCTGTCGCATGAAGTGCCGGTCTGGGAGATGCAGACCGTGACCGGCGAGCCTTCGCGGACGGCTTCCGAGCGGGCGTACTGGAGGTCCCCGAGCAGGGCATTGCTCTCGCCCGAAATTCGGCTGGATGTGGTCACGGACTTGAAGGAGGGCACGCCGATGGCGAGCAGCAGCGCGACGAGCACCATGACAACGACGAGCTCGATCAGGGTCATGCCCGATTGCAGGAGCGCATGGGGGCGCCCGTGCCTCCGCTGGGGGCTGGGATGCCGAGATGCTGCTGTCACGTGCCGCACGGGTTAGGTTGCCGCGATACTTCGTTGCGGTGGACTCTACGTGAACGCAAGCGCGGCTTCCCGTGCGATGCGACACTAACGGGCGCCCATCCGACCGGCGGCGGCTTCGGGAGGATGGACGGGACTGCAGATCGGAAGTGTGACGCTGATCCTTGACGCCAGGTGCGTAGGGCCGCCGCTGCGCCCTCGGCCGGGTATCCGTGCGTTCTCGATTTCCGGTGGAGTGCGTCACAGGCGAACGGCGCGTCCGGCGATACGCTCCGGGGATGTGCGAGAGATATGTCATGCCGGACCAGGCGCTCGCCGAGCGCGAGCTCGCGCCGGAAGACAAATGGTGGCGGTTCTCGGCGAGCTTCAACGTCGCGCCGTCGCGCTACGTACCTGCCGTGCGCTTGCACGAGGGCCGGTCCGAGGCCGTGATGATGCGCTGGGGGCTGATCCCGGCGTGGGCCAAAGGGGATCCGTCCGCGGGGCAGTGGCTGCGGCTCTCGTGCTGGGATCTCGAGCGCAGCCCGCTTTTCCGCGGGCCCTGGCTGAATGGCCAGCGCTGCATCCTCCCGTTCGCGGGGTTCTACACCTGGCAGCTGACGCCGGCGGGTCACCGGCAGCCCTATTTCGTGCACGCCGACGGCCGGCCGGTCTTCGCGGTAGCGGCCATCTGGGACCGCACCGAGGGCGACGACGGTGACGTCGTCGAGGGCTGCACGATCCTCACGGTCCCCGCCAACACGCTCGTTGCGTCGATCCAGACGGCGACGCGGGAAATGCCGGCGATCCTACGCCCCGAGGATTGCGAGGCGTGGCTTCACGGTACGCCCGCGGATGCGCGAGCGCTGCTGCGCACGGCACCCGACACTCTGCTGACGGGTCATGCGGTGAGCCCGCGAATCAACTCGCTCGTTTGCGACGATGCGGGCCTGGTGCGGGCGGTAGAGGCTGCGTAAGCGGAGCCGCCGCCCCCGGTCCGGAGGAGGATCGAGGGCGGCGCATCCCGTTGGGCTACGGCGCCGCGGTAGTCTTCGCGCGCAGCGCCCGCTGCGCCAGCGCGGCCAGCGCTTCCAGGTGGGCTCGCTCGACCTCACTGGACGCGAGCGGCGCACCGGTGGTTGCGTCGTGTGCGAGGCTCTGCAGCTCCAGGCGTGCCAGTGCCTGCGCGTCGGACGGCGTACCTTTCGCCGGTGCGGTCCACATCTGCGACAGCAGCCCCGCGTAAGACGTCTGCAAATTCCGGCGAATCAGGCCGTCCTGTCCTCCTCCGGCGGCCACATCACCGAAGATCGCCGACTGCGTCCAATCGAAGAGATCGGACAGGTCCATGGTCTCACCATGCCCGTACTTCGTGGACATATCATCGAGTCGCTGCATCCGCAGCGGCGAGAAGAGGGCGTGCAGCGTTGCATCCTGGGCCTGACCGACGATCGCCGCCACTCCCACGTCGTGACGCGGCGGTGGGTTGTAACCCCACTTCGCCTCGTCGAGGAGCGAGCTGTCTTCCGAGTAGGTCAGGGCGCTCAGGACGCTCGGGTTGATCTTCCAGGCGGAGTCCGAGAAGAGCTGATCCCGCAGCGAGCTCCATGCGCTCTGTTCCCGCGCAAGCGGCACCGGGGTCAGCGGCGCGCTCGCATCCGGGTCGTCCCTGAGGGAGCGCGAAAGATATTCGCCGCCGATGATGTCGGCGGTCATCGTTGCGCACCGCAGGTCCAGGCGGAACGGCGCCATGAAAGCCAGGCGGGCCTGATCGTACGGCTTGCCGGGCTGCGGGAAGCGCTGGCCGACCTCGTTCATCAGTTGATGCATCAGTGCTTCCTGCGCGGTGCACCACTGCAGCGGATCGTTCGTGAGATCCCACATCTGGACCCGGGGGTCGATCGAATGACCGCTTGCGAAGTCATCGGCATCCTCGTCGCTCGCGAAACGGTAGTCAGGATCGGCCCACTTCGACGCCCAGCGTTGCAGCGTCGGGCGCTGCTCCTGCGGTGTCCCGGGAACGTATCCGTAGCCGTACTTGATCGCGTAATAGTCGTAGGGGCCCAGCACGAGCTGGACATAGTCGCCTTGCGGCGTGCCCTTCGGCCAGATGTTGAACGGGGCATACTCCATCACGGAGCTGGCGACCCCGTTCCTGGCAGTGAAGGATTCGCTCTGCAGGTCTGCCGCGGTGTAGGCCATCGAGCCGATGAAGTTGTGCTGCAGGCCCATGTCGTGTCCGGACTCATGCAGCACGATGGAGCGGATGAAATCGTCGGTGAACTTCCGCTCCGCGTCGGCGGTATCGGGCAGGCCGCGCGCCGGCGCGACGATGTATTTATAAGTCTGTCGTCCAATCATGCCCATGACGGCGTCGAAGTTCACGCCGACATTCAGCTCCTCCCCGGTGCGGGGGTCCGCGAGGAGCAGCGCCTCCGCGCCGAAGGCCGGTGAGCTGGTGTCGAGCCAGCGCACGATGTTGTAACGGATGTCGTCCGGATCCCAGCCCGGTGTGTGGGGCTGATCCTCGACCTGAACGGCATTCTCGATCCCGACCCGTGCGAAGGCCTGATTCCAGGTGAGCAGCGCCAGGCGGACGGTATCGCGGTATTCCGTCGGAATGTCGTCGCTCAGGTAAAAGACGATCGGGTGCGTTGCCTGGAACGATCCCGACGAGGTGCGCTTGCCGAAGTTCCAGCGCGTGATGTAGCGGATGCTGCGCTGCAGCCCGTCGTCGCTGGCGAAGTTCATCAGCGCCTGCGAGAAGTAGCCGACGCGCGCATCGTAGAGCCGCGGAACGTAGCCGTCGTCGGGCGCGGCGATCAGGTTGTAGGTCATGCGCACTTCGACGTAGCGCGAATCGGGCGCATTGTCGTGGTCCGTCGATTCGGCGGCAACCCAGCTCTGATCCACGCGCAGCACGTCGTTCAGAGGAAACGACTTCGCTTGAAGAAAGAAGGTCCTCTTGGGGTCCAGGTGGTACTGGTGGGCGGGGTTCTTCTCGCCGTCATTGAGCGCTGCGGCGAGATCGGCGATATCGTCCAGGAACGCGTCCGCCGGGATGACGATGTGGGTCTTGTCCTGGGCGGCGATAGCTGCCACGTCGATCACGGAGTTCGGCAGGGAATGCCGCACGCCCGTGGCCTGCGGGGAGCCGGGGGTCGTCACCGTGTACGTGTTGGGCCAACGAAGCACGACCTGGTCGCCGACACGGTCGAAGTGCAGGATGCGCGCGGGCGCCACATAGGGCTCGCCCTGGGCCGGCCCGAGTCCGCCCAGGCCGCTCGAGGGCACGGACGTCTCGATGAAATCCTTGCCGAGCTGCGCCGGACTGAGGGAGAGATAGGTCTTTCCCGCCTTGTGCACGATCGGAATCAGCCCCGGGGTGATTTTCGCGCCCTTCACGAAGTCGGCATAGGGTTTGGGCCCCGTAGCGGGCGGCTTGGGCTTGCCGGCGGGCTTCTTGGTGGCCGCGGCGGCGGGCTTCCTGGCGGGCGGATTGGCGGCCATGGCGGGCACGAGGAGGGCGCTTGCCGCCAATAGGACTGCAAACGAAGGTGCGCGAGCGTTACCCACTATATTCTCCTGGGAGAGGGTTCCCCGATTATTGACTGGGCGCTGATGGATCCGGCGCGGCATTAGAAACGGTCCGATGCTCGGAGGTCAATGCCTCTGATCGCC
>JASHVV010000144.1 GCA_030044385.1 Gammaproteobacteria bacterium | reverse complement strand
CCGGTCGATCGCATAGAAGGCGTTGACGAGGATTTTGAGGGCGGCATAGCCGCAAAGGCCGACCGCATACCACCGCAGCGCCGCGGCCGCCTCGAAGGCATCGTGCGCATTGAAGCGGCCGTGCTGGAAGAGCACCGACATGATCGGCTCCGCGAGGAGAATCAGGCCGATGCTCGCCGGGATGGTCATGAGAAAGGCGAGCCGCATGCCGCGCGCCAGCTCGGTGCGAAAGCCCGTGATGTTGCCGCCGGCGGCCATGCGCGCGAGCAGCGGCAGGGAAACGGTGCCGAGCGCGACTCCGAAGATTCCGAGCGGCATCTGCATCAGGCGGAAGGCGAGCGCGAGCCACCATACCGGTCCGTTGCCGAGCCGCGAGGCGAACGCCGAATTGACCAGCACGTTGACCTGAGTGGAGCTGGCGGCGATGACCGACGGCCCCATGAGCTGCAGGATGGCCTTGACTCCCTTGTCGCGCCAGTGGAAGTCCGGGCGGAAGTGATAGCCCAGACGCTTGAGCGGGGGCAGCTGCACGCCGAGCTGCATCGCGCCGCCGATCAGCGTGCCGATCGCGAGCCCGATGGTCGCGCGCACCCCGAAATGCGGATCGATGAGCCAGCCGATGCCGGCGCCGGCAATGATGGAGCCCAGGTTGAAGAAGCTCGAGGCGGTCGCGGGAATGCCGAAGACGTTCTTCGCATTCAGCATCCCCATCACCAGCGCCGCCAGCGACACGAGCAGGATGAAGGGAAACATGATCCGCGTCAGCGTCACGGTCAGCGCCGCCTTGGCGGGAGGGAACCCGTGCGCGATCACCGCGACGATCCAGGGCGCGCAAACGATGCCGATGAGTGTCAGCAGGCTGACGACCACCGCCGCCGCGGTGGCCACTTTGTTCGCCAGCGCCCAGGCGGCGCGGTCGCCCTCGACCTCGGTCGTCTTGGTGAAGACCGTGATGAAGGCGGTCGAGAGCGCCCCCTCGGCAAACAGATCGCGCAGCAGGTTCGGGATGCGAAACGCCATCTGGAAGGCGTCCATGACGGCGCCGCCGCCGAAGAGGAAGGCGAACACCTGATCGCGCACCAGGCCGAGCACGCGGCTGCCGAGCACCGCCAGGGCAACGACGCTCGCGGCCCGGGTGTTGAGCTTCTCGTGGCGGGGGGCCGCCGGGGCACTGGGCGTCGCGGCGGGAATATCCGTTTGTGGCATGCGGCCGCCACGGTAGCATATCGATCCTCAATGAACCTTGAACGCTACATCGCCGGCGACTGGGGCACCTCACGATTGCGGCTCTCTTTGTGCCAGGGCGAGCGTGTGCTCGAGACCCGCCAGGGGCCGGGCATCGGCGCGCTGCGCGAGCCGGCCGGCGACGCCCTCCGGCCCCTGATCGCCGGCTGGCGGGAGGCCGAGGGTCCGCTCCCGATCGTCCTCTGCGGCATGGCCGGCTCCCGCAACGGCTGGCGGGAGGCCCCGTACCTGCCCTGCCCCGTGGACCTGCGCAGGCTGCGCGATGCGACCCTGCGCTTCGAGGCGGACGGGTCGCCGGTCGCCATCGTGCCCGGCCTCTCCTGCCAGGGGCGCCTCGGCAATCCGGAGGTCATGCGGGGCGAGGAGACGCAGATCGCCGGCGCCCTGGCGCTCCATCCGGGCTTGCGCACCGGCCGTCATCTCCTCTGCCTCCCCGGTACCCACGCCAAGTGGGCATGGGTCGAGGACGGACAGGTGCGCGATTTCCTGACCTCACTCACCGGAGAGCTCTTCGCCCTGCTGCGGGACGGGAGCACGCTGCTGCGCGCGTCCAGCGCCGCCAGCTCCGCGCAGCAGGGTGGATCGCGCGCCGACGACGGCGCTGACGACGGCTTCGAGCGTGGGCTCGAGTCGGCTGCCTCCGTCGGCAAGGCAAGCCTGTTGCACGCTCTGTTCGCGGTTCGCACCCGGCAACTCATCGATGGGCGCTCCCACGAGTGGGCGCTTTCCTACCTCTCGGGCCTGATGATCGGCGCGGACGCGCACGGAGCCATCCCGCTCTTTGACGCCCGGGAAGAGGCGATACTCATCGGTGACGGCGCGCTCAATGAGCGCTATGCGAAGGCGTTGCGGCGCGAAGGGATCGCCGCATCCTGCCTCGACGGCGAGCAGTGCGCTCTCGCCGGACTTCGCACTCTATGGCAGTCGTGACCCCAGCATCCCAAACGTGGCCTGAAGGCATCCTGCCGCTCGTCGCCATCCTGCGCGGCATCCGGCCCGAGGAAGTCCTCGATGTCGCCGCGGCGCTCCACGAAGCCGGCATCGGTGCGATCGAGGTGCCCCTCAACTCACCGTCGCCGCTCGAGAGCATCGCGCGCCTGGTGGCGAGATTCGGCGACCGCTGCCTGTGCGGCGCGGGAACCGTGCTGAGCCCCGCCGATGTCGATGCGGTGCATGCCACGGGCGGACGCCTGATCGTAACACCCAACACCGTGCCCGCCGTGATCGAGCGCGCCGCGACACTCGGGATGACCGTCATGCCGGGATTCGCGACGGCGACCGAGGCGTTCGCCGCGCTCGGCGCGGGCGCCGGAATGCTCAAGCTCTTTCCGGCGGCGAGCTACGGTCCGGGGCACTTGAAGGCGCTGCGCGAGGTCTTACCCCGCGATGTCGCCGTGTTCGCCGTCGGCGGAGTCGGCGCGGCCAACCTCGCGCCGTGGCGCCAGGCGGGCTGTGCGGGTCTCGGTGTCGGCGGCGATCTCTATCGCGCCGGACATCCCGCGGGCGAAGTGCATCGGCGCGCGCTCGCCCTGGTGGCGGCCTGGCGCGCCAGCCAGTGACCGGTCAATGACCGGCGGCCTGCGGACGAAAGCCGGATGCCCAGGCCCACGGTGGACGCCGCCGCGCGACCTCCACCGCCACCGGCTCGGAGAGCTTCCACGGGCGAGGCAGCGCGTATTTGCGCGCAATTCTTACAACTGCCTGCGCGACCGGATCGTCGGCGGGCACCTTCTCGTCCGTCGCGGTCCAGCGGCGCACCCAGTTCGCCTGCACGATGACCTGCTGCCGCAACAGCTCCGCATACGAGGCATCGTCGCCCGGCGCCTGGCATCCACGCTGCGCTGCCGCGGCGCGGCGTGCGGCGTGATCCGCCTCGCGCGCCAGCTCTTCGATGCATCCGTCGGTGAGTCGAATCCGAACTCTCGGCGAGTGGAGCTCCTCCCGCAGCCACCGCGCCGCGGTGCCTTGCGCCATGAGGAAGGCGCGGATCCCGGAGTCTAGCCATGTCATGACGTGGTCCCCTGTTCGTGAGCCGCAGACGCCAGGACCCAACATGCACGGGTCATGCCAACGACCGGTCAAGCTCAGGTTTCGCGCCGCCTGAGGAGCGAGAGAAAGAAGAGCCCGCCCGCCACCATCACGATGAATGGACCGCTCTGACGGCCGGCAAGCGATGCGACATAAGTCCCGGCGGCCGTGCAGGCCACTGCGACCACGACGGAGATCGTCAGCATCGTCGAGAGGTTGCGCGCGAAGCGCCGCGCGATGGCCGCGGGAATGATGATGAGCGAGCCCATGAGCAACACGCCGAGGAAACGCAGGCCGAGGCCGATGGTGAGCGCGAAGGCGAGGAGGAAGTAAAGATCGAGCCGCGCCACGTTGACCGAGGAAGTCAGCGCGATTTCCGGCGACACCAGGCGCACCACGAGCGCGTTGCGCTCCCGCAGCACGAAGAGGATCACGATGACCGAGCCGACGATGCCGAACGCCGCCTCCCACAGGGTCAGCGTGCCGGGCGCGCCGAGCAGCGCGTCGATGAGCTCCTCGCCGGAGGTAATGACACTGCCGATCGCCAGCGCCACCGCGAAGGTGACTCCGATCACCGCCTCGGTGGCGATGCGGATGCGCCGCTCGACCGCCCAGATGAGCACGGCGCCGAGGAGCAGCAGCGCGAGCGCGCCCCACAGAGGATTGAGGCGCAGCATGAGCGCGATCCCGATGCCGGGCAGGGCGATGTGCGACATCGGGTCGGCCGCGAGCACCATGCGGCGCATGACGGCGAAGCTGCCGATGAGCCCGGCGGCGACGGCCATCAGCGCCGAGAGCGCGAGCGCGCCGAGCCCGGGAGCCAGCCTATGAATGATCGTGGACATGGAACCTCAGCGGCTGGCCATACACCTGGTAGAGCATCTCGGGGGTCAGCGCCGAGCGCGGCGGCCCGAAGCAAGAGCCGTGACGGCCCAGGCAGAGCACGTAGTCCGCGTACTGATAGACGACACTCAGGTCGTGCGAGACGAGAAGCACCGTCATCTCGCGGGCATCCTGCAGGCGATGGATCACCTCGTTGAGCTGCGCCTGTCCCGGAGCGTCGATGCCGGCCGCCGGCTCATCGAGCAGCAGCACGTTGGGACGGCCGAGCAGCGCGAAGGCGATCAGCAGGCGTTGGAACTGCCCGCCGGACATGCTGCCGATCGGAGTCGAGAGCACTTCCTCGGCGAGCCCCACCGAGCTCAGCGCCTCGGCCTGCATCGCCCCGGAGCTGCCGGCGAGCGCGGCCCGGGCGCGCAGGAAGTCACGTCCGTTGAGCGGCAGATCGCGCTCGATATCGAGCTTCTGCGGGACATAACCGAATACGGTGTCCGCCGCCCAGGCGATCCTGCCCGTTTGGGGCAGCGCGCCGATCAGCGCCCGCAGCAGCACCGTCTTGCCGGAGCCGTTGGGCCCGATGATGGCGAGACAGCTCGCCCGCGGCAGGCTGAAGCTGACGTCCCGCAGGACATCCGCGCCGCCGAGCCGCACCGCCAGGCCCTCGACCTCCAACGCAGTTCCAGACGCTTTTGTCATCGATGGACCGCCCCGCCCGTGTGTCGCACGCTTCTGCCCGAGCGCGGTCTATTGTACGGTAGCCGTCAAGCCCCGCCGCCCGTTTCATCGATGCGCACGACATAACGGCCGCGCGCCTCGCCTGCCATCAGCTCCTCGCAGGCCCGCGGCACCTGCTCCAGGCCGATGACGGCCCGCACGATCAGGCGCTCGAGCTCGCGCGGCTTCCATTCGCCGGCCAGTTTCTCCCACAGGGCGAGACGCCAGGCCCGCGGCACCGCGACGGAGTGAATGCCGAGGAGACTGACTCCGCGCAGGATGAGCGGCATGACCGTGATGTTGAGCGCGGGCGATTGCGCCAGGCCGATGCAGGCGATGTTGCCCCACGGCCTCACCGTGCGTGTCAGGTAAGCGAGCGTATCGCCGCCCAGGTTGTCGACGGCCCCGCCCCAGACCGCCGTCTCGAGCGGCTTGCCGGCGGTGGCGAGCGAGGCACGCGGCACCACCTCGTCGGCGCCGAGCTCGCGCAGATAGGCGGCCGAGTCGGGCTTGCCGGTGATGGCCGCGGTGGTGAACCCCGCACGCTTGAGGAGCCCCAGGGCGATGCCGCCGACGCCGCCGGTCGCGCCGGTGACCGCGACCGGTCCATGCTCGGGGGTCTGATGGTTCTCGAGCAGCCGCCGCAGGGCGAGCGCGGCGGTGAAGCCGGCGGTGCCGAGCGCCATCGCCTCGAGCAGGCTCAATCCGTCGGGCAAGCGCACCAGGGCCGAAGCCGGCAGCCGGGCGCGCTCCGCAAGGCCCCCGTCCAGCGACTCGCCGAGGCCGGCCCCGGTGGCGAGCACGCGGTCCCCGGGCCGGAAAGCGGGATCGGCGCTGGACTCGACCACGCCCGACAGGTCGATGCCGGCCGTTCGCGGGGTGCCGCGGGTGATGGACCCCTTGCCCGTCACGGCGAGCGCGTCCTTGTAGTTGAGAGAGGAGTAGGCAACCCGGACGACGACGTCGCCGGGCGTGAGCTCATCGAGGGTGACGGACTCGAGGCGTGCGAAGCGCCCCGTGGAGCCCTGGTGCACGCGGATTGCTTCGAAGCGGGACATTATCTAACAGCCGGCCCGCCCCGCTCCGCTTCGTCCCGCATCTGGCGCCAGAGCGCCGCGACGTGCTCGTGCTCCGTCGCCTCGACTCCGAAGGACACCCTGACCATCCAATGCTCCCCGAGCATGGCGGGGGTGAGATAAGCGCGGCCTGACTCGTTGATGCGGCGCACCCAGCCGAGCGTGTGGGTGTCGAGAGCCTCACCCTGAAGCCCCGGCGGGACGTGACGCAGGCAAACCGTCTGGAACGGTACCGGCGCCAGCCGTTGCCAACCTGGAGTGGAATCGATCTGCGCGGCGAGCCAGCGGGCGTGCTCGAGGTCCCGGCGCAGGCGCCGCTGCAGGCCCTGCACGCCCTGCTCGCGGATCAGCAACCACAGCTTCAGCGCCCGGAAGCGGCGGCCGAGCGGGATGCCCCAGTCGCGGAAATTGCGCACCTTGGCATCGGCGGCGGTCCGCAGGTAGCTCGGGTTCGTCGACATCACGCGCACGAGGTGCTGCGGATCGCGCACGAAATAGGTGGAGCAGTCGAAGGAGGCGCCGAGCCACTTGTGCGGATTCAGCACCAGGGAGTCGGCTGCCTCGATCCCCTGCCAGAGCGGGCGGCACTCCGGGAGGATCATGGCGGAGCCCGCCATGGCGGCATCGACATGCAACCAGAGACCCTGTGCGCGCGTAACGCCGGCGATCTCCTCCAGCGGATCGACGGCGGTGGTGGCAGTCGAGCCGATGGTCGCGACGACGGCGCACGGCAAGCGCCCGGCGGCTTTGTCCGCCGCCACTGCGCGGCGCAGCGCCTCCGCGCTCATCCCAAAACGATCGTCGACGGCGACGACCCGCAGGTTCTCGCGTCCGAAACCGGCCAGCAGCGCCGCCTTCTCCACGGAGCTGTGGCTCTGGCTCGAAGCGTAAACGACGAGCGGGCGCTCGCTCGCCTGCAGCCCGCCCCGCGCAGCTGCGTAATCCGTCGTGCGCTCGCGCGCGCAGATCAACGCCACCAGGGTGGCGGTGGACGCCGTGTCCTGGATGACGCCGCTCCACGCGCCCGAAAGCCCCAACATCTGCCGCAGCCAGTCGGTGGTCAGCTCCTCGAGCTCCGTCAGCGCGGGGCTGGCCTGCCAGTTGAGGCCGAGCTGCGCCAGCCCGGTGCTGAGGAAGTCGCCGAGCACCGCGGCGAGCGAGCTGTTGGAGGGGAAGTAGGCGAAGAACCGCGGGTCCTGCCAATGAGTACAGCCTGGGACGATGACGCGCGTCAGCTCGTCGAGGGCGGCGTCGAGGGACTGCGGTTCCGCGGGCGGTGCCGCGGGGAACGCGGCCCGGGTATCCCCCGGAGTCACGCGCGACATCACGGGCAACTCGCCGCGCGAGGTCCGCGCCCGGTAATCCGCGATCCAGTCGACGACCTCGTGCCCGAGCCGGCGGAATTCCTCGATCTCCATGGCTCGCCCGATCAGGCGCGCATCACGCGCACACGCAGCTCCGCCAGATCGGTGCCATTGGCCGTCATGAGGTCGGAAAGGCCCACGGGACCCACGCCCGCGGGAGTGCCGGTGAAGATCAGGTCGCCGGGCTTGAGGTCCCAACCCGCGGAGAGGTGCGCGATGATCTCGGGCACCTTCCAGATGAGGTCGCTCACCCTGCCCTGTTGGCGGCGCACGCCGTTGACGTCCAGCGTGATCTCGACTTTCGAGATGTCTTCGATCCACGCGGCCGGCGTGAGGCCGCCCACGGGCGCCGAGCGGTCGAAGCCCTTGCCGCTGCACCACGGCCGCCCGAGCTTTTTCGCCTCGCTCTGCAGGTCGCGGCGGGTCATGTCGAGACCCACGGCATAGCCGTAGATGCACTGCTCGGCATCCGCGGGCGTGAGGTTCGAGCCGCCTTCACGCATCGCCACCACGAGCTCGACTTCGTGGTGCAGCTCCCGCGTCAGGGGCGGATAGCGCAGTACCCCGGTCTCACCCTCCGCCACGGACAGGACGGCGTCGGCGGGCTTCATGAAGAAGAAAGGCGGCTCCCGGCCGGAGGCGCCCATCTCCTGCGCGTGATCGGCGTAATTGCGGGCGACGCAGTAAATGCGGTGGACCGGAAACCAGCCGGTCGAACCGACGATCCGCACGGCCGGATGCGGCGGCGGAGCGAAGACGTAGCGCATGGGCTTACTATAATCCTAATCGTGACCTTCAGAGCACGATCCGCGGAAAGTAGAAGGAAACGGTCCAGTTGGGGATGTCGACGATCTCGCTGATGCGCAGATCGCCGCACACGCTGCAGAGCAGGTAGGCGTCGATCGCGGGCATCCCGTGCTCCCGCGTCAGCCAGTCGATCGTCGAGCGGACCGCGGCGCGGGCGGCTGCCATCAGATCGGGCCCGATCCCGGTGGTCACGCGATAGCCCTTCTCGTCGAGATGGCGCGTCACCGGGCCGGGAGTGATCAGCCGGGGGAAGGCGAGCGCAGTCCGCCTCACCAGGTCGAACCGCAGCGCCACGCGCATGGGGCTCTCGAGCGCCGTGCCGCAGACCTCGCCATCGCCTTGCGCGGCGTGAGTGTCTCCCACCGAGAACAGGGCGCCGGCGACCTCCACGGGCAGGTGCAGCTCGCTGCCGCAGGCGACATCGCGCAGGTCCATGTTGCCGCCGACCCGCCGCGGCGGCACGACGCTGTGGCATCCGGGCTCGGCGGGAGCGACCCCGATCGTGCCCGCGAAAGGCTTCAACGGGACTTTGGCCCATGAGCCGAACGCCGACGGGGTCAGGCTCTGCGCGTCATAGCGCCACAGATGCAGCGCCGGCTGGTTGAAGTCCTCCGCCAGCAGCCCGAAGCCCGGAATGTTCGCCGTCCAGCCCCAGCCGGACGGGGCGAAGGACAGCACGGTCACCTTGAGGATGTCGCCGGGCGCGGCGCCATCGACGTAAACCGGACCGGCGACCGGATTGACCCGCGCGAAATCGAGCCGGCCGACGTCGTCCACGCCCGAGTCCCGCGAGAG
This sequence comes from Gammaproteobacteria bacterium, assembly GCA_030044385.1. Lineage (GTDB taxonomy): Bacteria > Pseudomonadota > Gammaproteobacteria > Steroidobacterales > Steroidobacteraceae > 13-2-20CM-66-19. The sequence goes on along the minus strand of JASHVV010000144.1, from coordinate 4,813 downwards.
CTGGCCGCCGGAGGCATCCGTCACCTCGAACTCGAGCGACTCCCCCGGCGCGATGCGCACCGCGGGCTCGAGGCTGTTGTCCCAACCGTAGTGCTGCCGGTGGATCGTATGACGGTGCGCCATCTCGTGGCACTTTACCACGGCGGGTGCCCTGCCTAGACTGCGCACGCATGTCGCTCGCCCCTTCGCCGTCTTCGGGTTCGCATGGCAGGACGCAAAGGGGATGGCCCTGGCCTGTCCGGTCGGCCTGGCAGGCATGCCGTTCACCGCGCTGACCCATCAACAGGGAGTCCCGTAGTGCCAAGTTTCTTCATCGACCGCCCGGTGTTCGCCTGGGTGATCGCCATCCTGCTCGTCCTCTTCGGCGGCATCGCGCTGCGCCAGATGGGGGTCGATTCGTATCCCGACATCGCGCCGCCGCAGGTGACCGTCACCGCCAACTATCCGGGCGCGAGCGCCGCAACCATGGAGTCGACGGTCACCCAGGTGATCGAGCAGCAACTCACCGGCATCGACAACCTGCTCTATTTCAGCTCGACCTCCGGCTCCAACGGACAGACGCAGATCACCCTCACCTTCGCCAACGGCACCAACCCCGACATCGCCGAGGTCCAGGTGCAGAACAAGGTCAATCTGGCCGAGCCGCTGCTGCCGGCGGAGGTCACGCGCCAGGGCATCACGGTCGCCAAGGCGAGTCCCGACATCCTGCTCTTCATCGCCCTGCAATCGAGCAATCCGCAAGTCGGCAACGCCCAGCTCGACGACATCATGGCCTCGCTGGTGCAGCCGGAGATCGCGCGCATCAGCGGCGTCGGCAATACGTTCCAGCTCGGCTCCGAGTACGCGGTGCGCATCTGGCTCGATCCCGGCAAGCTGCAGGCTTACGGGCTGTCGACCACCCAGGTGCTCAACGCGGTCAACGCGCAGAACGCGCAGTTCGCCACCGGCGCGATCGGCGCGGACCCGGCGATCAGGGGCCAGGGGTTCACCGCCACCGTCTCCGGGGACAAGCTCTTCACCTCGCTGCGGCAATTCCGCGAGATCATCCTGCGCGCCAACGGCAACGGCAGCGTCGTTAGGCTGGGCGACGTCGCGACCATCTCCTTCGGCGGCCAGAGCTACGGCTCCGAAGCGATGTTCAACGGCAAGCCGGCGGGCGGCCTCGGAGTATTCCTGTCGCCCGGGGCCAATGCGCTGGCCGTGTCCGAGGCGGTCAAAGCCCAGATGGCATCGCTCGCGAACACCCTCCCTCCGGGCGTGGCCTGGAGCGTTCCCTACGACACGACACCCTTCATCAATGCCTCGATCGGGGAAGTCCTGCGGACGCTCGGCGAGGCGATCGTGCTGGTGTTCCTGGTCATCCTGGTGTTCCTGCAGAGCCTGCGCGCCACTCTGATCCCGACGCTGGTGATTCCCATCGCCCTGATCGGCACTTTCATCGGGCTCTCGATCCTGCATTTCTCGGTGAATCAGCTCACGCTCTTCGGCATGGTGCTGGCCATAGGCATCGTCGTCGATGACGCCATCGTCGTCATCGAGAACGTCGAGCGAATCATGACCGAGGAGCGCCTCGAGCCGCGCGCCGCCACGCGCAAGGCGATGACCCAGATCACCGGGGCGATCGTCGCCATCACGGTCGTCCTGACCGCGGTGTTCGTACCGTCGGCGCTGCAGCCCGGCGCCACCGGGATCATCTACGCCCAGTTCGCGCTGACCATCGCCATGTCGATGGCGATCTCCGCGTTCCTGGCGCTGTCGTTCACGCCCGCGCTCTGCGCAGCGCTGCTGCGGCCGGAGCGTCACGAAGGCCGGCACTTCCTGTTCCGCTGGTTCGACCGGGCCTTCAACAGCACCGCGCACGTATACCAGGGCCATGTCGGCAGGGCCGTGCGGCACGCGCCCCGCTGGATGATGCTGTTCGTGCTGGTCTCGGTGCTGGCCGGCTTCCTGTACCTGCACATGCCGACCGCCTTCGTCCCCGACGAGGATCAGGGCTTCCTGATGTGTTTGGTCACCCTGCCGCCCGACTCGACGCTGGAGCGGACGGATCAGGTGATGGCGCAGATCCGCGCGACGCTGCTGCACGGCCCGCTCTCGAAGGACATCGCGGACATCTTCCAGCCCGAGGGCTTCAGCTTCGTCGGCAGCAGCGAGAACGTCGGCATGGCGTTCATCCAACTGGCCGACTGGAGCCACCGCTCGCAGAGCGCGATGCAGCTCATCCCCGAAATCAACAAGGAGCTGTCGTCGATCACCGGAGCGCAGATCTTCGCCGTCAACATGCCGACGATTCGCGGCCTCAGCCGGTTCGGCGGCATCGACCTGTATCTGCTGGCGCGCACGGGACAGACGCACCAGCAGCTCGCCGCGGCCGCGAACACCCTGATCGCCGATGCGGGCAAGAGCCCGATGTTGTATCAGGTCCGCGAAAATGCGTTGCCCAGCGCCACGCAGCTCGACATCTCGGTCAACCGCAAGCAAGCCGCCTCGATGGGCCTGTCGCTGAGCGATGTCTACGCCACCGTCGATACGGAGATCGCGCCCATGTACATCGATCAGATGCAGTATGGAGGGCGCATCAAGCAGGTCTATATCCAGGACGAGGCGCAATATCGCATGAGCCCCGACGCGCTCAGCCACCTCTACACGCCATCGATCGACGCGCCGCTCAATGCGTCAGGGACCGGCTCTTCATCCTCGATCCCCGCGCCGGCCGGCTCGGACAACATGGTGGCGCTGTCGGGCGTGATCAACGCGAAGTGGACCATCGGGCCCTCCGTACTGCAGCGTTATGACGGCTATCCGGCCCTGGAGATCGTCGGCAACCCCGGCGCCGGCTATACGACGGGCCAGGCCATGGCGACCGTGCAGAGCATGGTCCGCAAGTCGCTGCCGCCCGGCTACGGCACGGATTGGACCGGCCAGTCCTACCAGGAGTTGCTGTCGGGCAATGCCGCGCCGGAGCTGATGGGCCTGTCCATCCTGGTCGTGTTCCTCGGCCTGGCCGCGCTGTACGAGAGCTGGTCGATTCCGGTCGCGGTCCTGCTGGTGGTGCCGCTGGGCCTGCTCGGCATGATCACCTTCTGCATGTCGAGTCACATGCCGAACGACATCTATTTCAAGATCGGCCTGGTCGCGGTCATCGGCCTGGCGGCGAAGAACGCGATCCTGATCGTCGAGTTCGCGGTGCAGAGCCAGTCCGAGGGCATGTCGCTCTTCGATGCGGTCACGACGGCCGCGCGATTGCGGCTGCGCCCGATTCTGATGACCTCGTTCGCATTCATCCTGGGCGTGCTGCCGCTGGTCCTGTCCACCGGCGCCGGCTCGGTATCGCGGCACGAGATCGGCACGGGCGTGATCGGCGGCATGTTGTTCGCCACCGTATTCGGGCTGCTGCTGATCCCCGTCTTCTACGTGACCGTGCGCCGCCTGCTCGGGGACCTGCTGCACCACGCACCGCCGGCGGCGCAGTCCGAGCCGCCGAGCACGTCATGAAGCTAGTCCGGTATCGGCTCAGCGGGCGGCGCATGGGGGATTGACCCTTCCAGGGGCTGGGATTATCATCAGTGACCATATTTTATGGTCATTTGAGGCTCCCGTGAATATCTCTGCCGCGCAGTTCAAGGCGGAATGTCTCAGGCTGATGGATGAGGTCGAAAAGACCCGTCAGCCGATCACCATCACCAAGCATGGCAGGCCGGTGGCGCAGCTGACACCGGTAGCCTCGGACGGCGAATCCATGTTTGGCTACATGAAGGGCACGCTGAGTACCAGCGGCGATGTCATGGCGCCGCTCGATGTGGAGTGGAGCGCCCTCTCGGGTGACGAAGATCACCTTTACCAGCGGGCGACGCGCGCTGCGAAGCCGGCCCGCAAGAAGTGAGCGCGCTCCTCCTCGACACCCACATCTGGCTCTGGTACGCGGAGGGGAATGCGGAGCGGCTGACCGCGGCCGGCATCAGGAAGTTGGATCAGGCGCGCCGGGCAGAAGGTCTGCGCATCTCGTCCATCTCGGTCTGGGAGATCGGCGTCCAACACGCCAAAGGCAGAATTCAGCTCTCCGCGCCGCTTCGGGACTGGGTGCGGGACGCTCTCGCCCCCGTGGGCATCGCTCTACTGCCTCTCGACGCGGAATCCGCTGCCGAGAGTACTCTCCTGCCGGGAGAGCCTCACGGAGATCCCGCGGACCGCTTCCTGATCGCCGCCGCGCGGACCAAGGGCCTCGTGCTTGCCACACGCGACCGAGCCATCATCGACTACGGCAAAGCCGGCCATGTCAGGGTACTGGAGTTGTGACCGGAACGTACCGGTGGGTTGAATTGGGGCGTGACGGAATCGAACCGTCGACCAGCGGATTAAAAGTCCGATGCTCTACCGACTGAGCTAACGCCCCGCGGGAACGGGCGGCGGGCTGGGTCCGGGAGGGGCCAGACGCCGGGGGCGGCATGATACTACAGGCCCCGGCGGCTCGTGGGACCGAGGGCCTCGCGGCCCCGGGACCGGCGCCGTGCCCGGCGGCCGGCCGCCCGCTCCCGGAACCTGGCCCCGTTGCTCAGCGCGACTCCCTGAAGAGGTAGGCATGGGCGGCGCTGACCGGCAGCAGCTCGTCGCGGGCTTTGACTTTGACCTCGAGCCTGCCCCGGAAGGAGCGGTAGATGCACTCGATGGCCGCCACGTTGACCACCACGCTGCGGTGAATCTGCCAGAACACCTGCGGATCGAGCTTTTCCCGCATCTGGCGCAGGGATGAGGTCACGAGGAACGCGCCGTGAGGCGTGACCACGGTCGTGTACTTGGTGTCGGCCCGCAGATA
>JASHVV010000143.1 GCA_030044385.1 Gammaproteobacteria bacterium | reverse complement strand
CGCCACCGCATCGAGATCGGCGTCGTCGAAGACGATGACCGGCGCCTTGCCGCCGAGCTCCAGGTGGGTGCGCTTCAGGTTACCGGCTGCCGCCGCGAGCACCTTCTGCCCGGTCGACACGTCGCCAGTCAGCGAAACCATCCGCACCAGCGGATGCGCAACCAACGGCGCGCCGACTGTCTCTCCCCTGCCGGTGATGACGTTGACCACGCCTTTGGGCAGGAGGTCACGCAGGGCAACCGCAAGCTTCAGAACGGTCAGGGGCGTCTGCTCCGAGGGCTTGAGGACGACGGTGTTGCCGGCAGCCAGCGCTGGAGCGAGCTTCCACGCGGCCATCATCAGCGGGTAGTTCCACGGCGCGATCGAGCCCACCACCCCTACCGGATCGCGGCGGATGAAGCTCGTGTGACCTCTGACATACTCGGCCGCCAGCGGGCCGGTCTGCACCCGCACGGCGCCGGCGAAAAAGCGGAACACGTCGGCGATCGAGGGTATCTCGTCCTGGCGCATGGCCGCGAGCGGCTTGCCGGTATTGAGCGATTCCAGCTCCGCGTAGGCATCGGCTTGCGCCTCGATGTGCGCGGCGATCTGCAGCAGCAGGCCGGAGCGCTTTGCGGGAGTGGTCTGCGACCAGCGCTCGAAGGCCGCCTCCGCCGCACGGACCGCCGCTTCCAGTTGCTCCGCGGAAGCCTCCGGGACCGAGGCGATGATCTCGCCGGTGGCGGGGTCGAGAATCCGCTCGGGGGGACCCTGCCCCGCAATCAGCCCGCCGTCGATCAGCAGATGCGTGTGGATCCCATCTTGCACCGATGTCTGCGTCATGTGCGCTGGAGAGGAAGGGTCGGTAGTCACTGGCCCGGATGATATTGCCGCTCGATGTGTCCCGCCAGCTGCGACCGGTAGTAATACACCGGCCGCAGCTCGCCCATGGCGTACTGCGTCGCCTGGTCGTCGAAATGCGGTGAAGCCGGGTTGCCGCTCTCGCCTCCGGCGGTGATCGCCCAGGCGCGCACCTTGGGCCCGAATTCCACCACCGCCAGGAAGCTGTTGCCGTCATCCCCGTACCACTTGCGGGTATCGGGATAGGGACGCGCGCCGAAAGAGGCCAGAGAGCCCCAGAGCGAGGACGTGAAAGGCACCGGGATGCTCGGCCTGGAGTCATCGAAGCTCGGGAGTATATCGTCGTTGATCCGCTGGAAGCGATTGATCCGGCCCCAGGGCGTCTCCCAGCTGCCGAAGCCCGCCGCCAACCGGTCCGATGCCGCCGCCAGGGAGGCGAGGAGCCGACGCCGTGTCGCGTGTCCCACGACATAGTCTTCCGGCGAGATGCCCAGAGCCCGGGCCCGCACACGCACGCGCGCGAAGATGTCCGTGCCCCAGAACACGGCCAGCGAGGTCGCGACGGAGTTGACACCCCAACGGTAGTCCCAGGCGCGCAGCACGGCGATCTGCCCGGAGAGCCGCGCCTTGAGCGGATCCGAGCCGGGCGTGGCATCGTAGGCCTTCACCAGGACGGGAATCATGGTAGCGAATGCGGGCAGGTAGCTGTCGAATGCGGCGGCGGTCAACGACGCCATGGTCCAGTTCTTGCCGCCGGTGAGCAGCCTCAGGGCATGGTAGCCGCGCGCCGTCTCCTCCGTCCCCCGCTCGACGTACCGCGGGAAGTCCTGCCGCTTCGGACTGTACGGTCCGGCCGCGGACCAGGGCCAGTTGTTGGAGTTGTAGAGCCAGCCGTTGGGCGGGTTGAGCAGATGCGGGGTCTGAGCGAGAGTCAGCAGGCCGTGGAATGCCGTGGCCGGGTTGCTGCCGTCGACCGGCTTGCCCCAGTCGAAGGCGTCGTTGCGCCGCGGGATCCAGTCCGAGTGCCAGTAGGCGATGTTGCCCTCGGCATCGGCGAAGATGGTGTTGTTGGACGAGTTGGTGTGCAGCCGCATGGCCTTGCGGAACTGCGCATAGTCCTTCGCCTTGGTGCGGATGAAATCCTGGATGAGCGCGCGCATGGGGCGCTGCATCAGGTTGACGGTCTCCCACTTGTCGCCGATCCGGGCGATGACCGGCCCGTGCTGCGTGTAATAGGCGGTGAACGCTCTCTCCGCCATGCCATGCGGCGTCTTGAAGCGGATGACGATGCGGCGGGTCGTGACGGGCAGCTCGCGGTCTCCGTAACGGTAGTAGTAGCGGCCGTCTTTGCGGGTGACCGTCTCCAGGAACCAGGAGATGTTCCGCACCCCGCTCGAGGTGTGCATCCAGCCCGCCGTCGCGTTGAAGCCCTGGTAGATGGAGAACTGGCCCCAGGTGACCGCGCCGTACGCATCGAGCCCCTGCTCGCTCACCATCTGCAGCTCGGCACGGTAATAAAACGACGTATGCGGGTTGATCCAGAGCAGGGCGTGGTGATCGAGGGTAATGGCCGGCGAGATGGCGATGCCGTTGGAGCCCTGGGGCTCCGGCGGCGGTAGCGCGGCGCTCACGGTTTGCGCGGACGGGAGCGGCTGGCCACCGTAGAAAGCCGCGAGCCGCGGCACGTCCACGCCCTGCTCGACATCGCCCCCGATGCTGCCCTCGCTGAAGGCAAGCGCCATCCAGGGCTCGAAGTGCGTGATGACCTTCGGTTTCACCCCAGGATGCTCGTAGAGATAATAGTTGAGGCCGTCGGCGAAGGCGTTCATCAGTTTCTTGAGCCACGGCGGGCTGTGCTCGTACTTCGCCCGCAGCACCTTCGGATCGGCAAACAGCTGCCGGCGCAGATCGAGATAGATCGACGACTCGCCTTCGGCCTGCGACCGCCAGCCGAGCGAATCGAAGTAGTTCGTCTCGACCCGGTTGAAGTCGTCCTCCGCCTGCGCGTACTCCATGCCGAACACCGCGTCCGCATCGGTCTTGCCGTACACGTGGGCGATACCCCAGCTGTCGCGGTAGATGGTGACGTTCTGCGCCTCGCGCTGCCAGCGGGCGAGCTCGCCCTGGCTCGGCGCCTGGGCGGCGCAAGGCAGCGAGCAGGCGCCCGCTGCGACGGCGAGGAGGACGGCAAGGACGGGTGGTCTCATGGCGGCTTTCAACGGATACCCCCGTCGAAGCGTACCACCCCCGCACGAGGCAGCGCGCGATCCCCTCGCGCGCTGCCCGGCAAGCGAGTCATCACATGAAGAACTGCTCCGAGGCGATCTTGCCGTCCTTGACCTCGTAGGCGCAGATCTCCGTCGGCTTCATGCGGCCTCGCTGGCGGCCGCTTCCGCTCAGGCCGCAACCGCCTCCACTCGCGCCAGCGCCGCGCCCACCGCCTTCTCCGCAGCCTCCGGTCCAAAGGCGACGCCCTCCACCGCGATCACCTCCACGTCCGTGATGCCGATGAATCCCAGGGCAACCTTCAGATAGGTGTCCTGGAAGTTGTATGCCTGCATCGGACCCTGGCTGTAGATTCCACCCCGCGCGACGACGATGTACGCCTTCTTCCCTCTGACCATGCCTTCCGGGCCCTTCTCGCCATAGCGGAAAGTGACGCCCGGCCGCACGACATGGTCGATGTACGCCTTGAGGCTCGAGGGTATACCGAAGTTGATCATGCCCGCCGCGATAACCAAGGTGTCGGCAGCGAAGAGCTCCCGCAGCAATTCATCGGAAGCCGACAACACGGACTTCTGCGTGCTCGTCAGGAGGTCCGACGGCGTGTTCCGTGCGGCCGCGAAGCTGTCGTCGATGTGTTGCAAAGGCCGGCGCGTGAGATCGCGCACGGTGAGATTCGACCCGGCATGGCTCGCCAACTTGTCCGCGAGCGTCCGGGCGACGCGGCTCGAGTGAGACTCGAGACGCGGACTCGAGGTAATCAGCAGTACCTGGCTCATGTTCCCCTCTCCTTCAGGCGCGTGCCGGCTTGCGCGCCCGGAGGGCCTCGATGCTCAGCGGGCCGGCGCCGAAATAGACCACCTGCAGCAGGCCGCCGAGGATCATGATGTTCTTGAGGAAGTTGATCATCTGATTCTGATCGGCGAAGTCATGGTGAAAGAAAACGGCGGTCGCGAGACAGAACAGCGCCAGCACGATCGCCACGGGGCGGACGCGGTAACCGACCAGGAGTAGGGTCGCGAAACCCAGTTCCACGGCAACGGCGACGAGCAATCCCAGTTGCGGCAGCGGTAGTCCGACAGCACGGATGTAGCCGATGGTGGCGGCGGGTGCGGCGAGCTTGCCGATGCCGCTGAAAATGAAAGGTAGGGCGATCAGGGCTCGCCCGAGCAGGGGTAGATAACGATTCGAGTCTTGCATTTCAGGTCTCCGGTGCGCGGGTTGGGGGAGACTACTCGTGCAATAGTTCTATATTCATCCCCTAATTTGCAGAGCACTATTGCTGCATTTAGAATAATCAAGCCACTAAGATCTCGGAGTGCGGCTGCCCGTGGATCCCTTCAAGGACCTGAACAACCTCTACTTCTTCGCCAGAGTCGTGGAGTTCGGCAGCTATACCGCCGCCGCCGAGGCGCTCGGCCTGCAGACCTCGAAGCTGAGCCGCCGGGTCGGCGCACTGGAAAAAGAGCTCGGCGTACGGCTGCTCAATCGCACCACCCGCAAGCTGTCATTGACCGACGCGGGCAACACGTTCCACCGTCACTGCATGGCGCTGATCGCGGAAGCCGAAGCTGCGAGGGATGCGATCGGTCAGACTCTGTCGTCGCCGCGTGGGATGGTTCGAATGAGCTGTCCCACCGGCCTGCTGCAGGCTGGCGTGGCCGATATCCTGGCGCGGTATCTCACCGCGCACCCGCAGGTTCAGATCGCTCTCGATGCGACCAATCGCCGGGTCGATGTCGTCGACGAGGGGCTCGATATCGCGATTCGCGTGCGCGTGCCCCCGCTCGAGGATTCGGACTTGGCGATGCGCTCGTTCGGCATGTCGGAGGTCATTCTGGTGGCGAGCCCCGCGCTCGTAGCCGTTCATGGCCAGCCGCAAGCGCTCACGGACATCGGGAGGATGCCGACGCTGTCGATGAGAACCGTCGGGACGGAGCACTCATGGCGTTTCATCGACGCCGAGTCAAAGTCGGCTGAGCTGACTCACAGCCCGTGTCTCAGCACCGACGATCTATTCACTCTGCGCCGGGCGGCCATTCGGGGCGCTGGCGTGGCCTGCCTGCCGACGTTGCTGATCGCGGATGATTTGTCCAGTGGCGCGCTCGTTCGGCTGCTGCCATCGTTGAGCATTCGAGCGGGTGTCTTGCACGCCGTGTTCCCGTCGCGGCGTGGGATGGTGCCTGCGGTGCGCGCTCTCCTCGATTTCCTTTCGGAAGGCTTCGCGGCCAATCCGCTGCTGACCGGCGATCAAGCGCACAATGGGCGCAATCATGAGCGCGCTCGACCTGCACCGCATCGTCTACAGCAGAGAAACGCTTCATCTACCGCCGTGGTGTTGCCGAACGCAGGGAATGCGGGCACAAAGGACGCATGATTCGAGCGAGCTCGAGCTTCTCTCAGGAGACAATGACATGCTGGATACGAACGGTGACGATGGTCGATACGGCCCGATCGCTTTTCTGGACGGATCCGCCTCGCGGGCGACTGGACAGCAGGCGGTTGCCAGACGGCGCGAACGATCGGGTTCGCCGAAGAGAGTCGCCCTGACGGCTCCGGCGGTGAGCGTGATGACTGACTTCACCTGGGACACGCCCATCACCGTTGAGGTTGACCGCTACATAGACGATGCGCTGCGCGACATGATCGTCGCCGGAGTTCGCGCGCTCCTCGTCATGCGCGGCGAGGTCGTCGTGGGCCTGATCACCTCATACGACATCCAGGGAGAGCGCCCCTTGCAGTTCCTGAGCCGCTCGGGCTTCACCCGCCACAGCGAGATCGAGGTCGGCCACATCATGAGGCCCTGGGATTCGGTTGCGACGCTCGACGCCTCTTGGGTTGCGTCGGCCTCCGTAGCCGACGTGGTCGAGCACTTCAGCCGCCGCCGGGACTCGCACTTCGTGGTCGTCGAGTATGCGGAGCAGGGCGGCGCGTTCGTTCGCGGCATGTTCTCCCGCACGGAGCTCGAGCGCCGGCTGGGACAGACCCTTTAAGCGCCCGCGGCGCGGACGTTGAGCAGCTCCAGGAACGCTTCCGCGACCGGCGCGGTATGCCCTTCGGGCCGGCGAACGACGCTGAGCGGCCGACGAATGGTGGGGAGCTTCACCGGCAATCTCACCAGGTCGCCCGCCGCGAGCTCCCGGGGCATGCACACGCGCGGCAGCCAGGCGATGCCGCCGCCATGGATCGCGGCCTGCTTGATCGCCTCGGTATTACCGAATTCCACGATGTTCCCCGGGCGGATGCCGTGCCGCTGCAGGTGTGTCTCGATCAGCTCCCGTGTGCCGGAGCCGGGCTCGCGCATCAACAGCGGCTGACCGGAGAGATCGGCCGGGCTCAACCGCTTCTTGCCGCTCAACGGATGGTCCGCCGAGGCGACGGGCACGATCTCATCGTCGATGAACCGCTCCGCGCGCAGATCCGCCACGTGCAACGGTCCCTCGATGAAGCCGACCATGAAGCGCAGGTCGGCCACGCCCTGCGAAACCTGCTCGGTGTTGCCGACGAACATCGATATTCCGACCTCGGGATAACTGCGGCGAAACCGCGCCAGCACGCCCGGCAGGATATACGTTCCGACGGTATTGCTCGCGCCGATCGAGAGGTGACCCTGGCGCGCATCGGATAATTCCTTCACCGCCGCCTCGGCCGTGCGCGCAATCGCGAACAGGCGAGCCGCATAGTCGCGCAGCACCTCGCCCGGCTGGGTCAACCGCATGCCTCGGGGCAGCCGCTCGAACAGCAACACGCCGATGCGCTGCTCGAATTCTTTCAACTGCCGCGAGACCGCCGGCTGTGAGATGTGCATGCGCTCGGCGCAGGCGGAGATGCTGCCGGTCTCGGCGACGGCGTGAAAGATCGCCAGGTGGTGTAGATTCATATAGAGGCCATATATGGAAATACACCGGGAATTGTATTTTATTTATATCTGACCGGCCTCAGATTTTCCGGCCGTAGTACAGGGCCGACACATGGGTCGCCTCGGCAAAGAACAGCCATCGCTCCGTGAAGAGACCCACGATGGCGCACGCGAGCGCCGCTGCAGTGGCGGCGAGCGGCAGCAGGGCGAAGCTGGCGAGGAGGCTGAAGACGAGAGGCGCGGCGAAGCCTGTCACGAGGGCGATCCGCCGCAGCTTCATGGCGTGACGCCGGGCGATCGTGCAGCCCATCTCGCGCAGGACATAGTTCTCGGTGAAATGCGGCGCATCCAGCGGCTTGACCTCCGTCCCTTTGGGCAGCCCGATCGCGCTGGCGAGCGTCGCCAGCGGGGTCTGCGCGTCGATGTGCCGCCAATAGAGACGTTTGGCGATGACTGCGACGGCCGCGGCGGCCACCGAAACGCCGGCGGCCGCGCCCGGCGTGCCGTACACCGCCGCATTCAACAGCGCAAGCAGCACCGCGCCGGAGAACACCGCACAGATCAGATAATCGGGAGCGGTGTGAGCGTTATGCCACTGGCGAATCGGCTTCAGACTCGCGTAGATCATCGACGTGCAGAAGACTGTGATCAGCGACGCGGCGGCCGCGGCAATCCCCAGCAATCGCGCGGCGACGCCGGAGCCGTCGTGATAGACGGCGGCCGCGAACGCTATCGCGATCGGATAGGTCAGTACCGCGGCGACTCCCTCGCGCGAGAGCCAGGAGGATCGCCATTGGCTGAATGCGCGCCACGCGCGCTCCTTGCGGCCCAGGTGCAGCGTCGATGCGACGAGACCGACGGAGGCCAGGAGCAGCGCCAGCGCGGTCGCTCCCAGGCCGAACCACGGCGTGGCTGGCAGAAGCCCCAGGGCGGCATATAGACCCAACCAGGCCAGCAGGCCGTACGCGAAGCCGGTCAGGGTCGTGAGCAGCAGGACGGAAGCTGCGGGTCTCACCGGCTGAGCGCCCGGTCCAGCAGCCGCAGCAGCGCGCCGCTGATGCCGGAGGGGGGTTGCGACGGCGCTTCGCGCGGCCCCGTCGGGATCGTCGCTTTGCGCGGCGGCAGGTACTTGTTGGTTGGCCGATAGCCGAGCTCCGCCAGGAGGTCCACGCCTCCTCGCTCACTGACGAGCTTGGATACTTTGCTTTCCGGATCGGCGAGATCGCCGAAATGCCGCGCCCGGGAGGGACAGGTCACGACGCACGCCGGCTCCCGCTCGGCCTCCGGCAGATCCTGGTTGTTGATGCGGTCGACACAGAGCGTGCACTTGCGCATCACGCCCGCGTCCTCGTCGAACTCCCGCGCGCCATAAGGGCAGGCCCAGGAGCAGAGCTTGCAGCCGATGCACTTGTCGGCATCGATCAGAACGATCCCGTCCTCGGCGCGCTTGTACGAAGCCCCCGTGGGGCATACGGTGACGCAGAGCGCGTTCTCGCAATGCAGGCAGGAGCGCGGCAGGTTCACGGTTCTGCACGCGCCCCCTGCCCCGCTTTCGTACGAATGAATCCGGTTGAACCAGACGCCGTCGGGCTCGGCACCGTACTTGTCGTAGTCCGGCAGGATGCCGGCCTCGCCTCCCGTGTTCCACTCCTTGCAGCTCACCGCACAGGCGTGGCAGCCCACGCAAGTGTCGAGATCGATCACCAAGCCGAGCTTCTTTGCCCCCGGAACGGCTTTCGGCAACATCGTCACGTGACGACCTCCGGACCCCTCTTGATCCGTAGCGGGTTCGCCGCCAGCCGTGGCGCGGTTTCCGCGGGCGAGCCGGGATCACAAGGCTCGACGGACACGGTCACATCGAACCAGGCCGCCTGGCCGGTGATCGGGTCGGAGTTGGAATCCGGCGCGGCATCGCCCACCTTCGGCAGATATTCGGAAATGATGTGATTGAGCAGGAAGCCCCGGCGAAACTCCGGCGCGTCGCGCTTCAGAGCCCAGGCCCCGGCACGCTTGCCGATTGCGTTCCAGGTCCAGACAGTGTCGCGGTTGACGCCGGTCATGGTGCGGACCTGGCATCTCACGCTGCCGCTGCGGGAGCGCACCCACACCCAGTCGTCGTCCTTCAGGCCGATCTCGGCCGCGCGATCGCCGTGCAGATAGATCCGGTTCTCCGGCAGGATCTGCCGCAGCCACGCGTTCTGCGATCCCCAGGAGTGGTACATGGCCATGGGCCGCTGCGTGATCGCATGCAGAGGGAAGCGCTCGCGGTCGACCATCGCCTCCTCGAGAGGCACGTACCAGATCGGCAGCGGATCGAAGAACCTCGCGATTCGCTCACGCAGCCGCGGCGGGGGATGGTGCGTGCCGTGCCCGGAGGCGGCGAGCCGGAAGCGCTGCAGCGTCTCGCAGTAGAGCTGGAGAACGATCTGGCTGTCATCGTCGATGAAGCCCATCGCTTTCGAGCCCGTCAGGTACGCTCTGTTCGCGTGTTTGTAGTAGAGCTGCTCCGGCGGCAGATGGTGCACCCAGAATCCACCGTTTTCGACGTAGCGGCGAAGTTGGTCCGGATTGGGCGCTCCCTTGGCCGCAGATTCGCCGTCCTCGCCGCGGAAGCCCGCAAGCGGCCCGACTCCGGGCCTGCGCTCGTGGCGCACGATGTAATCGGCATAGGATGCGTAGAGCGGCTTACCTTCCGTCTCGGCGAAGTGCGGCAGCCCGAGCCGCCCCGCGAGCTCGATCAACACGTCCTGGAACGGCCGGACGTCCCGCTCGGGCTGCAGCACGGGGACTCGGATGGCATCCGCGGGCCCGTGCGCCGAGCCGATCGGCCGGTCGAGGAGCGAGATGCAGTCGTAGCGCTCGAGATAGGTCGTGTCGGGAAGCACGAGGTCGGCGTAGGCGACGGTCTCGGAGGCGAACGCGTCGGCCACGATGACGAACGGAATACGATAATTGCCGTACTCGTCGCATGCGCTCAACATCCGGGTCGTCTCGCCAGGATTCATGGCGGAATTCCACGCCATGTTGGACATGAAGAGAAACAGCGTGTCGACCTTGTCCGGGCCCGCCTCGAATGCGCGTGCGATCGCCATGTGCATCAGGCCGTGAATGCCGAGCGGGGCTTCCCAGGAAAAGGCCCCGTCCAGCCGCAGTGCCTCGCCCGCCTCGTCCACCAGAAGATCCTCGGGGCTGCGCGGAAAGCCCAGCGGGGAAGCATCGAGCGCGGCCGCGGGCCCGCCCCGACGGCCGGGCCTCGGCCCGCAGGGGATCGGCTTCGGATACGGGGACTTGTAACGCCAGGATCCCGGAGTATCGATCGCGCCGAGCAGCATCTGCAGCACATGGATCGCGCGGCAGGTGTGGAACCCGTTCGAGTGGGCCGAAATTCCGCGCATGGCATGCATGGCGACCGGCCGGCCGGTCATGCTCGCGTGACGGCGTCCGGAGGTATCCGTCCAGGGCTGATCGAGCACAATGGCCTGCCTGAAGGCAACCTCCGCAAGCTCCGCGGCAATTCGGCGTATGGTCGCCGCGCCAACGCCACAGCGGTCGGCGACGGCCTCCGGAGCATATTGCGCATCCAGATAGCGTTCCGCGAGCAGAGTGAAGGCAGGGCGAGCTCGGCGTCCGTCAGCCAGCGTGAAAGTACCGGTCAACGCCGGGTCGATGCCTGTTGCCTTGGCGTCCACGAGCGCCGCGGAGGTGCGATCGAACGCCAGCTCGCGGCCGGCCGCATCGCGCGCCAAGAGCCCGTCGTCGCCTTCACCAGGCGCGTCGATCACCAGCTGGTGCGCGTTCGTGTAGCGGACCAGAAACTCCGTATCGATGTCACCCGCCTCGAGCAGGCAGTGGACGAGCGCGAGCACCAGCAAGCCGTCGGTTCCCGGAGTGATGCCGACGAACTCGTCGGCGATGGCGGAGTAGCCGGTGCGCACCGGATTGATCGAGATGATCTTGGTGCCCCGCTCCTTGAGCTTGCCGAGGCCGAGCTTGATGGGATTCGAGTCGTGATCCTCGGCGACGCCGAAGAGCAGGAACAGCCTGGCGTGGTCCCAGTCGGGCTCGCCGAACTCCCAGAAGGCGCCGCCCACCGAATACAGCCCGGCGGCCGCCATGTTGACGGAGCAGAATCCACCGTGAGCGGCGTAGTTGATCGTGCCGAACATCCGGGCGAAATGACCCGTGAGCGATTGCGACTGATCGCGGCCGGTATAGAAGGCGAGCCGGTTGGGATCGGTGGCACGGATCTCGGCGAGCCGCCGGGTCGCGATGCTCAGCGCCTCTTCCCAGGAAATCGCCTCGAAGCTGCCCGAGCCGCGGGGCCCGACGCGCTTCAAGGGGGTGGTGAGCCGCGCGGGAGAGACCGCGGTCATGATTCCCGCCGATCCCTTGGCGCACAGCACACCGCGATTCACCGGGTGATCGCGATTGCCCTCTATGTACCGGAGCTTGCCGTCCTCGAGGTGCACCTTGATGCCGCAGCGGCAAGCGCACATGTAGCAGGTAGTACGGGCGACGGACCTGACCGGCATGGCCAATGATGGAACAGATCAGGATATGTATCCAATGCAATAAATGCACCGCGTCCATATACCAAATGCATGGCTCCAGACCCCGATTCCCAGGCGTAGACTGTTCCGCCGGGCCGCTGTAACGGTCCAGGGAAGCGCAACGTACTAAGGACCGACCCATAGACCGGCTGCCGACGACCGGAGAGCCCCCTCGCCAATGGTCAAGCTCCTGATATATCGACATACGCTGGCGGTTCGGATCCTCCATTGGGTGAACTTCATCACCCTTGCCATCATGCTGATGAGCGGGCTGCAGATCTTCAATGCGCACCCGGCGCTCTACTGGGGGACCACCTCCCACTTCTCCCGGCCGATCCTCAGCATGGGCGCCGTGCAGGACGATCAGGGACACACGCGGGGCGTCACGACGGTGGGGTCGCATACCTTCGTGACCACGGGGGTGTTCGGCTGGTCGAAAGGCAGCGATGGCACTTACGTGGATCGCGGCTTCCCCACCTGGGCCACGATCCCGGGTCCGAGGTGGCTCGCCATGGGGCGCGCGTGGCATTTCTTCTTCGCCTGGATTCTGGTGATCAACGGCGCGTTGTACGTGACCTTGGGGATCCTACGCGGCCACATCCGGCGCGACCTCTGGCTGACCCGTGTGGATTGGAGGGGGCTCGGGCACACCTTCATCGAGCACGCGCGCCTGCGCTTCCCGAAAGGGGATGAGGCGCGCCGCTACAACGGCATTCAGAAGCTCGCGTACCTCTTCATCATCTTCATCGTCGCCCCGCTCATCGTCCTCACCGGGCTCACCATGTCACCCACGATCGATGCGGGCTGGCCGTGGCTCCTGTGGGTATTCGATGGGCGCCAGAGCGCACGCACCATCCACTTCATCTGCGCGATGACCTTCTTCGGATTCTTCATCGTGCACATCGCCATGGTGACCCTCTCGGGCCTCTGGAATAACGTGCGCTCGATGATCACCGGGCGTTATGCCATCGAGACATCGCCGGCAGTTACCGGGGGACCGGACCATGAGTGAGATCATCAGCGTCCGCCGCCGGCGGCTCATTCTCGGTTTGGGTGCGGGCGCCGGCACGCTGCTCCTGGGCGGTTGTGACCGGCTCTCCAACCTGCCGCAGACCCAGAGCGTGCTCGGTTCCGCGCAATGGCTGACGCGTGCCGCGCAACGCGCGGTGGTGGGCAGGGACGCGCTCGCTCCTGAGTACACTCGCGCCGACATCGCTCCGGTGTTCCGTCCGAACGGCACGCTGAATCCCGACAACCCGCAGTATCAGGCGCTGGCGGCGAGCGGCTTCAAGGACTGGCGCCTCAGGGTCGACGGGCTCGTTGAGAATCCCAAGCAGCTCTCGCTGGATGACCTGCGCTCGATGCCCGCGCAGACCCAGATCACGCGTCATGACTGCGTGGAGGGCTGGAGCTGCATCGGCCAATGGACGGGCCCCATGCTGCGCGATGTGCTCGCGCGCGTGGTGCCAAAGCCCCAGGCACGCTACGTCATGCTCTTCTGCGCCGACCCGATGGATGAGGGTGGCGACTACTACTACGAGAGCATCGACATGCGCATGGCAGCGCATCCGCAGACGCTGCTCGCCTACGAATTGAACGGCGAGACGCTGCCGATCCAGTACGGCGCGCCGCTGCGGCTGCGATTAGGCCGCCAGCTCGGCTACAAGATGGCAAAGTACGTCATGCACATCCAACTGGTCGCGAGCTACCGCCCCTTCGGTCGGGGCCAGGGGGGCTACTGGGAAGATCAGGGATACGCCTGGTACGCGGGAATTTAGCGGCCGCGCCATCACGCCCCGGCGCTTATCCGACGGTGGATTTCCTTCGCAGAAATGCTCCGTATCTCCCGCGCCGATTGTCCCATCCGCAGAGTAAGCCTACGCTGGCGGCATGGATACGTCACCAGCGGATTGTTCCCGCGGGGAATCAGACCTATTCTGCCGCAGTGTCCACGCCCAACCCGACATCGACCATGGCCGCCTGGCGTTTCCGTCAGGAAGCCGGGACGGGAGTGATCGAGCTCTCCGGAAACTGGACTGCGCGCGCGAACGAGACGCGGGCGCCGGAATTGACGCGCCTCTGCAGGAAGGCGGCCGTCCACGGACTCGCGTTCGATGCGAGCCGGCTCGGGCAATGGGACACGTTGCTGGTCGCCTTTCTCTGGGAGGTGAAGCAGGCGGCGGCGGCGGCTGGCGTCACATTCGATGACGCGGGCCTGCCCGGATCGGCGCGCAGCCTGCTCGAC
This sequence comes from Gammaproteobacteria bacterium, assembly GCA_030044385.1. Lineage (GTDB taxonomy): Bacteria > Pseudomonadota > Gammaproteobacteria > Steroidobacterales > Steroidobacteraceae > 13-2-20CM-66-19. The sequence goes on along the minus strand of JASHVV010000143.1, from coordinate 8,042 downwards.
CTGCTGCCCGAACACCGGGGAGACCACAAGCCACGAGGGTTGCACGCACGGCCGCCGCTGGCCTGGATCGGCGGCAAGGCGATCCGAGTGCTTGCCGGGGTGGGGGACAACGTGCAGCTGGCTGCGGCAGTCACGGCGGCCTTCGGTCGCCTCATACTCGGTCGCGCCAGAATCCGGCTGGCGGACTTGGCTGTCGATCTCCTCAACGCCGGACCGAGGGCGCTCGCCGTCACCGGCGTCGTCAATTTCCTCGTAGGCGCCATCCTGGCCTATATCGGAGCGGCGGAGCTCCGCCCGTTCGGCGCACAGTCCTACGTCCCCAGCCTGGTGGGCGTCGGCTCCGTGCGCGAGATCTCGAGTGTGATGACCGCGATCGTCATGGCTGGACGCACGGGCGGGGCGTACGCCGCCCGCATCGCGAGCATGCGAGGCAACGATGAGGTCGCCGCGCTGGAGACGCTTGGAATTCCTCTCGGTGATTTTCTGCTCCTGCCGCCCGTCGCGTCGCTGTGCCTGATGCTGCCGATCCTGTATCTGCTCGGCTGCTTCATTGCGATCCTCGGCGGATTGGCGGTCTTCACGCTGGCGGTTGGATTGAGCGCGGCCGAGTACCTGCGCCAGACTCTGCAGGCGGTGCCGCTCAGCGACTTCGCATTCGGCGCAGTCAAGAGCTTGGCCTTTGCCGTGCTGATCGGCACCACGAGTTGCCGCATCGGCCTCAGAGCCAGATCGAGCGCGGCAGCCGTGGGTGAGGCCGCCACCCGCGCCGTCGTCGCAAACATCGTCGGAATCATCGCCCTCGACGCCATCTTCGCCGCGATCGCGGGGGCTTTCGCATTCTGAGCCCCATGGATCCTGAAACTTCAAAGCGTGATGGCGCACCGATCATCTCCATGCGCCATGCGACGCTGTGCCATGGGCGCAAGACGGTGCAGCGGCACCTGTCATTCGATGTCAGGCGCGGCAGCATATTCGCGATCATGGGCGGGAGCGGCGCCGGCAAGAGCACGGTACTGCGGTCGATGATCGGTCTGCTTCGGCCATACGCCGGTACGATGATGGTGGCGGACAAGGACTACTGGGCCCTGGAGCCTTCCGGCCGCGCCGCGATCGGACGGCATTTCGGCGTGCTCTTTCAAAGCGGAGCCCTGTGGAGCTCGTTGACCGTCGGTGAGAACGTCGCGCTGCCCTTGCAGATGCTGACTCGACTGGATGCGCGAACCATTCGGCGGCTCGTGGAGCTGAAGCTCGCACTGGTCGGAATGGACGATGCCATCGGCCTTTTCCCGGCGCAGTTGAGCGGCGGCATGGTCAAGCGCGCCGGTCTCGCGCGCGCGTTGGCGCTCGATCCGGACGTGTTGTTCCTCGACGAGCCCTCCTCCGGCCTGGATCCCGTGTCCGCGCGGCACTTCGACGATCTGATCCTCGATCTGCGGTCGGCGCTCGGTGCGACGATCGTCGTCGTCAGTCACGATCTCGCGAGTCTGTTTGCGATCGCCGACGATGGCGTGTTTCTGGACGGGCAGACGCGCACGGCGATTGCCCACGGCTCTCCCACAGAGCTTCGCGACCGCTCGCAGGACCCGAGAGTGCATGCATTCATGTGGCGCGAGGAGTCGGCGAGTCCCGGCGAACGCGCAAGAGAGGTTGTATGAGCAATGCTCGGCTTGCCGTGATCGGGCTCTTCGTGATCTGCGGAGCGGCACTGGCGGTGTTCACGATCATCGCGTTCGGCGACATCCATCCCTTCCGTCACGGAGAGTCCGCCGACATCGTTTTCAGCGGCTCGGTCAGCGGACTGGACGTGGGTGCGCCAGTCACATTCCGCGGCGTGCCGGTCGGACAGGTGTCGGCAATCACGATCGAATACGACCCGAAGCCCCATCAGGCCTACGTTCGTGTTCAGGTCATGCTGGAGGGCGGCAGGATGGCCTTCTCCGCGAATCCCTCCGGGCCGCGACGGTCGCTGGCGCGCTGGGTCGCCGAAGGCCTGAAGGCGCAGCTCGTACCCACGAGTCTCATCTCGGGACAGACCGAGATCAACCTCGACTTCATCCCCTCCGACCCCATGAGCCTTCACCCCGACGTGGCCGACGAGCCGGAGATCCCCGCCGCCGGCGGCACGGCCGGGCCGGTGGCACAGCAACTCAGCAGGCTCGATCTGCAGAAGCTGGCGCGCGACGCGGATCTCACGCTCGCGAGCGTGCGCCGGCTCACCGGGCTGCTGTCGAGCACCTTGCCGCCATTCCTGCAAAGCGCGACCCGCAGCTCCGTCAAGGCGGGGCAGGCGCTCGACGCCGCCAGGGGAGCCGTGAACCAGCTCGCGGCGCGTGTCAACGCGACGTTGAGCGCCGTCAACCGGCTCACGGCCATCGGCTCCCGGCAACTCGACGGCCGCGGCGCCGACCTGCATGCGTTGCTGGTCTCGTCGAATCAGGCGGTGCTGCAGGCGCGCGATGCGTTGAGTAACGTGAAGGAAATGACGGACAGCCAATCGCCTGCGCGGGAGAATCTGGAGGATACCCTGCGGGACCTGTCTGCCGCTTCGGCCTCATTGCGTGGAGCGATCACCGATATCGAGCAGAACCCGGCCCTTCTGCTCCGGGGACGCCGCCAATGACATCCTCGGGCAAGCACGCGGCGCTCGCGATGCTGACTGCGCTGGCAGTGGCCGCATGCGCGGCGCGGCCGCTGCGGCTTTACACCTTGAACGATGCGGCCGCGATGGGGCCGCCCGGAGAGCTGCGGCCTGGAGCGCCGGTGGTCGAGGTCGATCGCCTGATCCTGCCGGACTATCTCGACACGGTGGACATTCTGCTGCGCCGGGGCAGTGTCCTCGAGCGCAGCGACGGGGCACGCTGGGCGAGCCGCCTGTCGATTCTGGCGACCAATCTGCTCACCGCCCGGCTTGCAACCCGCGCACCCGACGCGCTCGTGACGGATCAATGGCGAGGGACGGTGCCGGATTACCGGATCATGGTGCAGGTCACTCGTCTGGATGTCACCAGCGCGGGTGTCGCTTCCTTGAATGCCTACTGGCAGATCATCCCCCGCGACCGCCAGCTGCAGGCCGTGCGCAATCGCACGCAGATTCGCATCACGGGGCCCGTCGCGACCGACCAGGAAGTGGTCGCCCTCGAAACCGAGCTCTTCGAGCGGCTGGCACGCGCCATCCGGCTGCCGTATCCAGCCTTCCCAACGGGTACGTCGGGTGCGCCCCAGCGCTGCAGCCTGCTCGCGCGCCGGGTTGGTTCCAACATGCTGGGAGCCGCGCTAGACTATGCGAATGGACACGCTGACGGGTATCAAGGTGTTCCTGCAGGTGGTGGAGTCGGGCAGCTTCGTCGCCGCCGCCGACCGGCTGGACGCATCCACCGCAATGGTCAGCAAGCACGTGATGAGCGTCGAGCAGCGGCTCGGGGTACGCCTCCTCAATCGCAATAGCCGCACACTCAGCCTCACGGAGCCCGGCCGCATCTATTTCGAGCGCTGCAAGGTCATCCTCGACGACCTCGAGGATGCCGAGCTCGAGCTCGGCTCCCTCGGATCGACGCCTCGCGGCACGCTTCGCGTCACCTGCCCGAGCTGGTTCGCCAGCCAGCGGTTCACGTCGATGCTCGCCCGGTACCGGGCGCGATTCCCCGAGATAGTGGTCGACGTTTCGTTCGAGGACCGGCTCGTCGATCTGGTCGAGGACGGCTATGACCTCGCGCTGCGAGTGACGGCGGGTCTCGAGTCCCTGCCCGCGGGACTCGTCGCCCGCCCGGTGCGACCGGTGCCGTTCTTAGTCGCCGCATCCCGCGAGTACATCAAGCGCAACGGCGCCCCCGAGTCTCCGCAGGATCTCGCGGAGCACGACTGCATCGGTGTGGGAAACATGGATTCCTGGGTCTTTCAGGGACCCCATGCCAGGACGGAAGTGCCGGCGCGAATCGTGCAGCGCTTCCGATCCATGGCCGGCGTACCGCATGCGGTCGCGGCGGGTATCGGCCTGGCGCCGCTGCCGCTGACGCTGTTCGAGGAGCCCGCATTCAAGGACGTCCTCGTGCCGGTGCTCAGAGACTTCCCCTTGTGGCAAACGACGGCGTACATGATTTACCTCAGCCGCAAGTACGTGCCCCTCAAGATCCGCAGCTTCATCGATTTCGCCGTCGAGTACGTCGCCGCCTGGGACGCCGAGCAGCACGCAGGCGGCTGATCCAGCCCCCGACTCCGCATTCCGATACCGTCCGGCGGGCCTGGCGCCCGCCGATTTTTTTCCGCGATCCTTTCCGCGCCCGAAACGCTCCATCCACGCAGCACCCATTGCTCACAACACCTGTCGACCTTACCGTGGGCTCCATGGCTCCGCCGACACTGACTCACACCGAACCCCAGGGAGACTCTCCATGCGTGCGATGCTCGGGATCGCGATCGCCCTACCGATCGCCGCGGTCTTCTGTCTTTCATATTTGATGATGCTGGCGCTCGAGACCTGGCGCGATGCGAGCCGCTCTCGGTGAGCGACGCGGCCGGTCACGCCTTCGGCGCCCCTGGAATCCCACCCACGTGGTCGTCGAGCAACAAGGATTTCGTGACCGCGGCGCTCGATGGCTCGAGGCTCTGGGCGACGATCGGCCGTGGGATCATCAACGTTGCATCTTGGCCTTGATGGCTGGCAACGCATCGAGGACCGACCGGCCGAGCCCGGAGCCCTCGGCATCTGGTCCGTCGTCCTGACGGAACGAGAGCTTGCCGCCGCGGAAGAGCTGAACTTCACGCGAAAATTCGAGCGCGGCTGGGAGAACTTCGACCACCGCGTCGCACTCGAATGACTCCCTCTCCTGGAGCGACACCCCCCTATCTTCCGGGATAGATCGGGGGATTGGGGCCCCGGGGAGGACGGCGTACCCTACGCCGATGGATACGCTCACCGGCATCAAGATGTTCATCCAGGTGGTCGAATCGGGGAGCTTCGTGGGAGCCGCGGACCGACTCGATGTCTCCACGGCCATGGTCAGCAAGCACGTGATGAATGTCGAGGGGCGCCTCGGTGTCCGCCTCCTCAACCGCAACAGCCGCACGCTGAGCCTGACGGAGCCCGGCAGGGTTTACTTCGAGCGCTGCAAGACCATCTTGACCGACCTCGAGGAGACCGAAATCGAGTTGGGCTCGCTCGGGGCGACCGCGCGCGGCACGCTGCGCATCACCTGTCCGAGTTGGTTCGCAGGCCAGCGCCTCGCGGATGTCCTCGCCCGCTACCGGCAGCGCTATCCGGATGTCGTGGTGGACATATCATTCGAGGACCGGATCGTGGATCTGGTCGACGAGGGCTACGATCTCGCACTGCGAGTGTCGCCCGATCCCCGGCTGCTGCCCCCGGGGCTGATCGCCAGGCCCGTCAAATCCATGTCCTTCTTCGTCGCCGCCTCGCGCGAATACCTCCAGCGCCACGGCACGCCGAAGTCTCCCGCGGACCTTGCGCAGCGGGACTGCATCGCAGTCGGATCACAGGAATCCTGGACATTGCCCGGACCGAACGGCACGATCGAAGTGCCGGTGCGCGTGGTCGCGCGCTATCGGTCCATGGCGGGCGTGGCCCACGCCGTCGCGGCCGGAATCGGCCTAGCGCCGCTGCCGCGCATCTTCTTCGAGGATCCCCTGTTCAGGAATCAGCTGGTGCCGATTCTCACGGACCACCCCTTCGCGCAGGGCATTTTGTACCTCGTGTACGTCAGCCGGAAGAACGCGCCGCTCAAGATCCGCTCTTTCGTCGATTTCTTCCTCGAGACCGTGGCGACCGGCCAGGAAGTCGCGGCGGCTGCCTTCGCCTGGCGATCGGGTCAACGGAACGACTTCGCGATTTCCACGCTCCCCCAGAGGAACGAGCGCGAGCCGACCCCCGAGCGCAGCTCGGCCGATTCCCAACGCGCCAGGTACTGAACCGCCCAACCTGACGTGGTGCGGAACTCCACCCCCGCCCAGGCCTCGCCCAATATGGGATTCAGGTTTCCTTCCCCATAGGTGAGATCGCTGTGCCGAAACTGCCCCTGCAGGAACGCGTTGTAGGCCCGCGCCTTGAGCCGCACACCCGCGAAGGCGAACAGCTCGGACGGCGCGCCGTCAGATATGGGTGGCGGCACCGGCTGGGTCTCCTGCACGTACATGTCCTGCTCCGGCGTGAAGGCCCACCACGGCGATTCGATGCGGCCCCACCTCGCATTCAACGCAACGCTCGCCTCCGTCACCGTGCCGAGACTGACGGCACTGGTCCACTTGGTGTCCGCGCGCCAGGGTCCTTGGCCGAAGTCAGCCAGCAAGGCCTGCCGGGCGACGCTGTAGCGGGCCGTCGGCTCGCCGCCATTCGAGATCTGGTGTGACCAGCCCCTGGGCTGCACGCTACCCGTCAGGTCATGGAGAACACGCTGCACATCGTAGGCGGCAGCGAGGCCCAATACGCCAACCGTCAGGCTCGTGTCGTAGGCGACCGGGCTGTCGGCCGAAGCGTAGCGCCGGCCGGCACTCACGAAAAACAGGCTGGCGTAGGGCCGGTCGCCGCGCACGACGCCGCTAGCGGCCAGATCCCGTGGAGTAAATACGAGCAGTCCAGCCGCAAAAGCGTGGGTGGACCGCCCCTTCAGGCCGCCCAACCCGGCGGCCTTGCAGCTTTCCCGATCGACGAACCCGAGCGCCCGATCGAGCCCGCGCCCGATGACCCCCGGACTTCGGCCGGATTGGGTCACTTCACCTCCACCGTTGTAATCCTGGTCCCGCGAGGCGTCGGTCAGCACATGCTCATCCAGCACCAAACCCGCGCCAACGCCCGAAGGCTCCGAGGGCTGCGGCTCCGCTTCCGCCGCCGGATCGCAGGCGTTCGCCCCATGACTGACACCGCCGGCCGCCGCCGGTTCCCCCGCGCGAACCGTCAGCGAGGATGCGAGAAGCGCCAGGACGAGGAAGGAAATCGTGGATCGCATCGCGGCATGTTTGATCCTCTTCGCGCCTGCGACAACAGCCGTCCCGTTGATGGAGCGTTTCCCGGCAGTTCACGCAAAGGTTTCTCCGCGCGAAACACAGCGTGAAACGCCGGCGTCTTGTTTCCGCCGCCCCGCGCCCATAGTGTGCTCACCATCGAGCGAGGAGAACGTTGTATGAGACACATCGACAGCGCCGAGCGCGCACGCAGCTGGGTGGTCGACTACAGCGCAGCGAGAGCCAAGGCTCTCGATTGGCTCGGCGACCGGTATCTGCTGGCAAAGCCGGTCAATCGCATCTGCACCGCGAGTCGCGCCAAAGCCTGGCAACGGTCCGTCGCCGCGATCGATCACTCATAGCACGATCGATTGATCTTCCCCAACCCGGCGTGTCACAGACCCCCCTCACGCCGGAGTCCTTGCCGGCGGGATATTTCGTCCCGCCGGTTTTTTTGCGCAGCCGCGACCGGCCGGGACTGAAGACAGCGCGATGGATATTCCCGTAAACTCAGCGTCTTCTCGATGACCCCACACAGAAGGTAGGCGCTCATGGACCTCGGACTCACCTCAAAGCTCGCGCTCATCACCGGCTCCACCGCGGGTATCGGCTTCGCTACCGCCGAAGCTCTGGCCCGGGAAGGGGCACGAGTCATCGTCAACGGCCGCACGACCGCGCGCGTCGACGCTGCCGTAATGCAACTGCGCAAGTCCGTTCCACGCGCCGACATTCACGGCGTTGCGGCGGACGTCGCGACAGCCGCCGGTTGCGACAGGGTCACTCGCGTCTTTCCCGAGGTGGACGTGCTCGTGAACAACATGGGCATTTTCGAGCCGAAGCCCTTCGAGGAGATCGGCGATGCGGACTGGCTGCGCTTCTTCGAGGCCAATGTGCTGAGCGGCGTGCGGCTCGCGCGACACTACGTGCGGGGGATGCGCTCCCGCAACTGGGGACGGATCGTCTTCGTCTCGAGCGAGTCGGGCCTGCAGATACCCGCCGAGATGATCCACTACGGCGTCACGAAGACGGCTCAGCTCGCTGTCGCGCGCGGCCTGGCGGAGACGCTCGCGGGCACGAACGTGACGGTGAAC